>CAZNCO010000876.1:0-1860 GCA_964571345.1 uncultured Ohtaekwangia sp. | reverse complement strand
TTTCCATTCAATCGGGTGGGCAAAATGTTGCCGTGCGCTTTGATAAATTTCAATAAGAAATCAGGTTCTTTGTAATCATTGTACTTGCTCCCTGTCTTCGTAAAGCGGCAGTATTTGGGCTTAATCTCTGCGCGCTTAATAGGTTCATGCATCAGTGTCATGCTTCAGCCCTCTCTTTTTTAGTTACCGTTTTTGTATTGCGATTAAACTCGCCTTTGCGTCTGCGTACATTGTATTCTGCCGCATACTTGTCAAGCACTGTCGTAAGAAAGCGCATTACCGATTCGTCCCGTCTGAATTCAGTTTCAAGGGTATTTATGATACCTGTGTTCTCTGTCGTAAATTCGATAAGGTTATAAAAGCCTGTAGACTTATTTTGGATGGGATAAGCCATCTTTTTAAGTCCCCAGAACTCCTTGTTGATCACTTCGCCTTTGGCTTTGCTGATCACCTTCACGAATTTCTCGACAGTATCCTTTGCCTGATCTTCAGACAAAACGGGATTTAAAATGAATACCGTCTCGTAGTTTTTCATGATTAAACAATTTGTTTTTAAATGGGCTGCAAAGGTAATAAATGGATTTTTACCCACCAAACAGCGCCCAAAACTTCCTAATTCCTTGGATTTAGGGTGATTAGGTAATAGCCAATCAGCAAATCCGCATCGGGCCGGAAGGGGTGATTGTAAATTGTGATTTCGTAGGTATTTTCAGTTTCAAAGTGCTCGCCTTCAATATAATTGGGGCTTAATCTCTTTGATTCCACCACATACTGATAGTCATACCAGCCTTGCTTGAGAAATTGCTGGCTCTCATACATGCCTTTGTTGGGGTTCCATACCATGCGATTGTCTTTGGTTCTACCAAAGTCGTTGAACTTGCCAACAATGTAAACTTCTCCATCCACAGGAGAATCAGTCTTTAGATGGAAGTCAACAAAAAGGTAGTTGCCCGTAATGTATCCTTCGCCATAATCCTGGTTGTCGATTACGTAATTACCATCAATGTCGTTGTACTGAGCATAAGCATTATCATACCGGGGCTTGTCGATGGCTATGTTTAGTTCAAAAGGTTTTTGCGATTTATTAATGCCGTTGGTGTTTTGCCCTGGATACATCAATGACCTGAAATCCACAAACCGAAATTCGTTCCCACCTGAAAACTGCTTGCTATCATCAAAGAATTTGTACTCCAATTCGCTCTGATCGTCCCTTACAAATGAAGGCGCAAGGTTAAACTTGGCATTATCCCACCGTTGGTTTTGGCGCATGTTCACATGCACTGTTTCCAGCGGATTCAATATCTGAATATCACCATAGTCAAGCACAAAATTGAATTGCTGGTTGCCTTTGTTAAGAGATGCGTTCCCGAGAAGTTGGTTATCTTTTGTAAGGCCAATTTGATTGTCAAATACCATCATACGTCTTGATAAGATCAAATCACTTTTATCATTCCGGTAAACAATCAGTAGGTAATTGCCTGGGTATTTTACGGTAGGAACCGAAAATCTGTAGTGAAAATATCGAATGTGTGTATTGCTGGATTGAAAGTAATCGTTGATTGGATACTCATTGTAATTGTCCATGAAGTCGAGATCGGAGAGATTGGATTTCGTCCAATCGTAGTTGCAATGAATCAACTTTGCATAGTAGTTATTTCGCTGATCCTGAAGGTCATCGAATTCAAGTAACAGATTTTGCTGGCCGATGGGTGCAGCCGAAGGTTGAAGAAAATCTTGAGGGCCACCCAGGTTTGGATATAGCTGAACAGTTTTGATCTGGTTTTAGTACACTTGGATGTGTACAATAGAACATTGTTGAACAAACGATGAGCAATGGCGAGTGAATAAACAGCGCCTCGT
>CAZNCO010000875.1:0-1862 GCA_964571345.1 uncultured Ohtaekwangia sp. | reverse complement strand
CTGGTTTCGTGTGCTTTCATTCAGTGGTTTATTTCTCACTGTTGGAATTTTCTTTTTGGCTCTCCCGCTGATTATTCGATTGTGGAAGAAGCTAACGACAAACTCAAACTGATTATGTTTAGTGTTTCGCAATATCTTAGTTGCCGTAAAAAATTCCCTCTCTAAATATGGAAGTAAATATTATAAAATCATCGGGCGAGAAAGAACCCTTTATCAGAAACAAATTAATCCAATCGCTTCTGCGTGCCGGTGCTTCATCTGCCGTGGCAGAAGAAATTACAGTTGCAATAGAAAAAAGTTTAGAAGCAGGCACAGCCACCCGGCAAATTTATCGGAAAGCCCATGACGCACTGAAAGGCGCGTCCCGTCTGGTGGCTGGAAGATATCATTTAAAGGCGGGGATCATGGAGCTTGGTCCTTCAGGGTTTCCATTTGAACAATATGTGTCAGAAATCTTGCTTCACCTCGGCTATCGTGTGCAGGTAGGAATAAATGTTAGTGGAAAATGTGTAAACCACGAAATTGACGTGATTGCCCAGAAGAACGACCAACATTTCATGATCGAATGTAAATATCACAACAGCCCAGCTATGGTTTGTGATGTCAAAATTCCTCTGTACATCCAGGCAAGATTTAAGGATGTGGAAGCACAATGGAAAACAATGCCTGGGCACGGAAAGAAATTTCACCAAGGATGGGTGGTCACGAATACGCGGTTTACAACTGATGCCATTAACTATGGTACTTGTGCAGGACTCAACCTGGTGAGCCTTGACTTCCCTGCTGAAGGAAGCCTCCGTGAAATGATTGAGCAAACAGGGCTTTATCCCCTCACATGCCTCACGACACTGACGCTGAAAGAAAAGAAATTATTGCTTGAACAAAAAATTTTGCTTTGCAGGGACGTTTGCAACCGACCCGATATCCTTAGAAACCTTCAAATTCCCGAATCACGTGTCGTAAAAATTCTGCACGAGGGAAATCAACTCTGCCATAAACTGACACACTATGATCAGTACTGACTCATTTAAACAACACACACACAGCTGCTCTGCTGAAGAAATCTTAAATGCATTTGAAACAGATGCAGCAAACGGTCTCGCTCAAAAGGAATCCGCAGAGCGATTGGAATTATTTGGCCGGAACACAATTACAGGCGAAGCGAAAGAAAGTCTTTGGAAGGTTTTCTTGCGCCAATTCAACAACGCACTGGTTTACCTTTTGATTGCAGCCGCAGTGCTTTCGTTTTTCTTTAACGAATGGCTTGACGGATCGGCAATCCTTGTAGTGATCGTGATCAATGCCATCATTGGTTTTTATATGGAATACCAGGCGGAGCGCTCGATGGAGGCTTTGAAAAAATTATCGGTTCTTCCTGCTAAAGTAATTCGTGAGGGAGAATTGAAAGAGATAAACGCAGAAGAACTTGTTCCGGGCGATTTACTTTTTCTGGAGGCGGGAGATATGATCCCTGCTGATGCGCGGATTATTCGATGTTCACAATTGCAAGTGGATGAAGCAGCGCTAACGGGTGAGTCAATACCTGTTGAAAAAAAGATTACTGTACTTTCAGAATCAGTGCCTCTCGCTGAAAGAATCAATATGGTTTACAAAGGCACGTTTGTAACCAAGGGAAACTGCTATTGTGTTACCACGGGCACTGCCATGCAAACCGAACTTGGTAAAATTGCGCGCCTCGTGCAATCGGCAGATCAGGCCGCTACGCCTCTTGAAAAGAAGCTTGAGCAATTCAGCAAAAAATTGATTAAGGTGACAGTCGCCCTTGTCGTTGTCATTTTTTTCGTAGGATGGTTTAATGGACAGAAGTTTTTGGAGATGCTTGAAACATCCATTGCACTTGC
>CAZNCO010000874.1:0-1868 GCA_964571345.1 uncultured Ohtaekwangia sp. | reverse complement strand
CTTCAACTGGCAGCACGCAGCCAACACATTGGACGATGGGAGATTGCCCGCTTGGCATATGCCATGGACAAGAAAGGATACTTTCAATGGCGAAATGAGTTGAAGAAACACCACGCAACAATCGCATCGAAGCTTTTGAAAGAGAGTGGATATGATGAAGACACTATCAAGTCGGTTTGTTCTTTGCTGCTAAAGGAAGATTTAAGTAGCAGCTCTGATACGCAAATCATTGAAGATGTGATCTGTCTTGTATTCCTTGAACACTACGTAAATGAATTTGCTGCAAAATACGAAGATGCCAAGGTGATTGACATCTTACGCAAGACCGCCAAGAAAATGTCAGTGAATTGTTTGAGGGCCGTTTCGCAAATGTCCTTATCACCCAGAATTAAAAAATTAATCAATGAAGCAGTTGGAAATTGAGTATTTTAAATTCGAACAAGATTTTATGGATGACAACATCCGTTGCATTCCGATGATTGTAAGATTTAATTTGGACGCCTGTGGTATAAAGCTGAAATTGAAAGAATGGAGTAAACTGACAGTCGAAGAACGTGAGCAATTGGCGACATTGGCAACAGAAACAACAGATGAAATAAATTTCTATTCCAATTATCTGAATGGTCTGATTCAAAAACACACCGGAGAAAACGCCACCCAGCTTCCATCAGATAAATTAAACTCATCGTGGTCTTTCACTGATGGTATTCCTTTAGAGTTGCAAGTAAAACTCACTGAAGTTAAAATGAAATTGACTGTGGATCAATGGCGCGATCTTAGCATTCTCAAAAGATTTGCGCTGATCAAGCTTACCAGACCTGGTCACGAAAACAGAAATTTTCCAATTGCCATGAAAGAATTTGGACTTGCTTAATTCTTGATGTCGTCTGGAGTATTCAGATTTTTGAAATAAGATTTCCAATCATCCTTTATCGGCACATACGTTGTATTTAGCATTTCCAATACGAGCGTCATGCTGAACTTTTGAAGCTGACCTTTTTGATAGGAATTTAATATTTTTCTAAGGCCTTGAGCAGAATAGATTGCACAGAGTGGTTCTATCTTCTCGCCCTTATATGCTATTGCTTCAACATTTTGAGAAAGAAATTCGTCCAATAGGTCCTGGATAACAATTGAATTCATGTTGATCATGTCACAGGCCACCACGACCAAATCTTTGTCAGGAAAATTCAGATGCACACTTAAAATACCAAGCAATGGGCCGCGGATTTTGAGAGTAGAATCATCAACAACCAATTCCTTCTGATCAAACAAGGCGGAATAACTTGGTACTTGAGCAGCGTTTAATGAAACAATGGAAAGGAGTTGGCACTCATTAAATTTCCTCCGAATAATTTCGGCCCATCTTGTATCGCCAACCGTCAACAAGCCTTTGTCCCGCCCCATACGAGTACTTTCTCCGCCACATAAGATTATACCTAATTTCTCTTGAGAAGTCAAACTCATGAAGTTTGTCCTGTGTTTTTTTAATTGCTGAATGTTAAAAAGGCCATCAGTTACGGCTATTGTTTTGTTCAACCTTCGAAATATAAAAATTTCCCCTAACCAAATGATGTACCATAAGGTAAAAACTCGTTAAAGCTACTAAGATGTTCCAGTAATTTACTGTGTACATCCCGTTCATCTTTTAAGTCATCTTGCAGAAGCTTATCGCGCTCGATGAAGTAAAGTACATTGGTCAGGAAAGCACTTTTCCTGGATCCATTCAGTATTGACTACGGTAATAAGCTATCCAACTTAGCATGATCCCGGATCATCCGCAATTTTTCATTTTCTGCAACTTGTTGTCAGACTGAAAGCTCCCCTAAAAATAGTAGCGATTATAAATAGAGTTTAATCGTTAAAAT
>CAZNCO010000873.1:0-1869 GCA_964571345.1 uncultured Ohtaekwangia sp. | reverse complement strand
GTTTCCAATAGAGTCGCGAAAGATCTGATCTGCCAAACGCTTCACTCTAGATTCCTCTTCCTTGATCTTTCTCCGGATGGACGAAAGTTCTGGCGATGCGTTGTCTTTGACTCGCCCTTTCTCATCAAACTTTGACTCGAGTGATGAAAGCAAGCTTTTTGGAAGTTTAATAAGAGATGTAAGGCTCTTCAGGCGCGGATACTCTTCGGAATTGCTCTCGAAGAACTTTGAAAGCGAAAAAATAATCTGAAGGCCTTTGATAAGATCAATGAACTGTTCTTCTTCCAAGAAATTTCCCTCGATACGAATGACAGAAAAGTAGATACCAACATCAGCATATTGCTGAAATAAAGTCTCGCTGCCCCGATCGATCAAGTTCTTAAACTCCAGCGTTTGCTGAAGCAATTCCATGACAGGGCCATGCTGATTCAAAAAAGCCATGCTATCAACCTGCAGCACGCCCAGAGGACCATAACAATAATTCTGTAGTCGTATCCTGATCTGGTCAAAACCAAGTTTACTTTCAAAATCAGAAGGATAGCAAATCATTTTTTCACACCAGCTTTAAAGCTCTGCTCCATTAATGTAAGCGAGTCAATCACAACATCATAAACCTTTTCCAATTCCTTCGGATTTTCGATGTAATATTGGTAGGTGGCCTTTAAAACGGAGTCTGGAATATTCCGGCTCTTCAATAGTTTCTGCTCAAACGGTGCAAAGACTTTAATAGAAGAATCTTTTAAATAGGGCAAGTTGTCAGCCACCGCTTCCGCAATGTAGATTTTGATCAACAAAGATGAAAGTTGCTCCTGGCTGAGAACATTCTTTTTCTCATCATTCTTCCTATCGCCACAACCATACAGAATCAACAGCGGAGCGATTAATAAAATGCCGATCTTCATTTAATCCAAATTAAGCCCCGAAATTAAAGAAAAAAGAGTATACGAGAGGAAACTACGTCACTCCTTCCGGATAAAGGTAGGGCAAGGGATAAATCGCTCACGCTTCTTTGCCTTGTCATGTAAAGCAATTTCAAACCTGTATTTAAGGGCCAGCTCGTGAGCTCCTCCCGAAACTGGTCCTAATTCTGATATTGTAAAATCATAACTATAAACAATCTCAAAGCGATTCAGCTGAAATCCTAAAATGACAACAGCAGCATCTCTGCGTGGGTTTTCGGCAGAGTTTTTTAACACAGGTATACCCCTAAACCAAAGTCCAAAAATAATCGGATCGTAAAGCAAATATGCACCTACATCTAATTGCTCAAAGTTTCCCTGATGTTTATAAACGAACGAAGGTGATAACACTGGAATTCGCTCTCGCTTAAATGCGCCCCGATATAGTGGAATTCTCACACCACCATGAACGGTTAATTTCATTGGCACATAGGCCTCGGCATTTACCAAGGACCGGTTGGGCTCGTTGATATGATTTGCAGCAAAGCCTAACCAGAAATTTTTATTATATGCAAGCGCACCCGCCTTGAAATCAAAATAATGCGAATTGCCCGCATTGGTCAATGACGGATCTGACGAAGGCAATGTCTGAGAGCTCCCTAACTGAAGCTGGTCTGCAAAAATTAATTTATTGAAGTCGATGCTACGAACAGCATATCCAAAATTCAGCCCAGAAGATATAACCCACTTACTGGAAATATTCCATTTGTATGAATACAAAAAGTTGAATTCAGTAGACTTCATTCCTGCAGTGCCAGCCTGATCTTGGATGGCCATAAAACCAAATCCGCTATTTAAATTTTGCAAATTATAATCGTAAGAAACAGCATAGGTAACATATCCTTGCGCGACATTGGGCCACTGATTTCGAAAGTTGGCGATGAAACGGTGATCCATGGTTGTTCCCGTG
>CAZNCO010000872.1:0-1875 GCA_964571345.1 uncultured Ohtaekwangia sp. | reverse complement strand
TTTCAAAGAAACGAAAACCATAATTAATTAAGCGTTCCCTATCGTCAGCGCGAATGGCATCCGTGGGAGCGCCCATGACAACCGCCAGTAAGCGCATATTGCCTCGTTTTGCAGAAGAAACTAAGCAGTAACCCGCTTCTTCTGTATGCCCAGTTTTAATTCCATCCACTTGGCTATTGCGCCAAAGGAGTCGATTGCGGTTAGGTTTACGAATATTGTTATAGGTAAACCATTTTTGTTGGTACCAAGGATAATACTCTGGAAAATGATTGATAATGGCACGACCCAATACAGCTAAGTCTTTGGCGGTCGTGTAAAGTTGAGGATTAGGTAGGCCAGTACTATCAGTGAAATGACTATCAGTCATACCCAGCTGTTGCGCTTGTTGGTTCATGATATCTGCAAAACTGGCCTCACTACCACCGACGTGTTCAGCCAGCGCAATACAGGCATCATTACCAGAGTCAACAATCACACCCTTGATTAAGTCTTGAACGGGAATTTCATCGCCGACCTTAATAAACATCCGAGAACCTTCGGCTTTCCAGGCTGTTTCGCTCACGCGCACTTTGGTGTCTGGGTGAATTTGTTGATGTTTTAAGGCATTTGAGACCACATAGAGGGTCATCATTTTTGTCAAACTCGCAGGAGGAAGCTTGGTTGTTGCGTCTTTTTCCGCAAGGATTTTTCCGCTGTCTACGTCAATGAGAATATAAGCCTTCGCATTAACGGCTGGAGGCGTTGGGGTGATTAAAGGTTTATTGATAACCGTTGGCGTAGGAATCTCACTGCTGGGTAGAGAGTCTGCATGGAGCATGGGGCTAACTAAAGCGAGGAGTAATACAGGGAGGGTACGTAACTGGATCATGGTTTTAACTCATTGATTTTAGAAAAATAAAGCGAGTCTATCACGGAGTTTTGGGGAGAACAATTCGGTATATCTGCGCCATCATGTGAATTGCAGATTTACTTTGAATTGCCGGCGAGAGCCGGCACATCTTGCCCTGGGGTTATCGGCACGGCAAGCTCGTCTTAATTTCCCCTCTTGATAACGCCGTCTTTGCGAGCGCAGCGAAGCAATCCAGTGGCTTTAAGGTCGCTGGATTGCTTCCCCTTCGCTACGCTCTGGGTCGCAAAGACGACATTTAGATTGATTTAAAATCACAAGACGCGGTTGCACTGGGGTTATCGGAAGCCCCGTCATTGTGATGGGTCAATATGTTTTATGGCACATATTTTGTTGCTTCTTCCATGAGAGGCTGAGAAACATGATTTCCATGTTTAAACATCCCCGGAACTAGGCTCATCAATGAAGCATATCCTTGATGAGCCCGTTCTATTTCAGTTCGTGATGCTTTCTCTGCTTCACACAGTAACGCTTTCTCTTGAGCGAAAAGTGTTGCCTCCTGATCGCGAATTCTTTTCTTTAAGGCTAATACATCTAAAGATGCTAATTTACAGTCACCTATGCCGAGAAAATTTACTGTCTCCCCGCGTATAATTCTCCGCAAAATATCAAATTCTCCAGGGCATCTGGAGGTTTCATCATCACCATTAGTAGGCAAATCCCATAATGTATTTCCACCCGCGGGTCTTTGCCCTCGCACCCAATTGGAGTTTACACGCTCTTTAGGGTACCTGGCATGATAGCAAATAACGGTCTCTTCACCATTGCTCAAGGCCAATCTAATAGCAATAACTGGACATAAGGCTTTTGATAAGCCAATAGCAATATTTGTTCCATCGGGCATGCCTCGATCAGGAAAATAAATATATTCACCTTCAGACTTATCAAAGAGACCTTTGTTAAACGGTTGTATTGAAAGAAAATCTCTATAATTTCCAAATAAGTCAATAATCGCCTTAGGAAATAAA
>CAZNCO010000871.1:0-1879 GCA_964571345.1 uncultured Ohtaekwangia sp. | reverse complement strand
GTGAGCTGCCGTCTCCCAGTTCAAATTCGATTTGTGAAGGATGTACTGATTTCACATTGCCACCCATAGATTTTACTATAGTGGCCACTGTCATTTGGCAATGTGTACTTTTCATGTTGGGTATGACAAGTTTTAATATTTGCATACTTGATAAATTTAAATAGTTTGATTTTTCTTTATTACAACTCCGCCAGGTTAACGATCACAAAACACAATACCGCTACGGTGATGCCTGTCATAATCAAAAGAATTTGCTTTGCATTTTTCATAGTGAGCTATTAGTCTTACAAAGGCATCGTGGGTCAGGGTTTCACTTGTTGTATTTAACCAACAGAGATTTACATGATTTACTTCGAAGCAGAAAGTGAAGCTGTTTTTAACCGCAGGCTATTGGTTACAACGCTTACTGAACTAAGCGCCATTGCGGCACCGGCAATCATCGGATTCAAAAGGAAGCCGTTGATCGGAAACAGGACTCCTGCAGCGATCGGAATACCAATTACATTGTAGATAAATGCCCAAAAAAGATTTTGTTTGATTGCATTTACTGTTTTTGATGAAAGCGTAAGAGCCTTGGGTATTGACTGCAAATCGGAAGTGATCAAGGTCATTTTTGCTACATCCATTGCAATGTCTGATCCTTTTCCCATGGCAATGCTAACATCGGCCTGCGCTAACGCCTGAGAATCGTTGATGCCATCACCTACCATCGCAACGATTTTTCCTTCTTGCTGAAGTTGTTTTACAAATTCTGCCTTTGAGGAAGGAAGAACTTCTGCTTTGTAATTCTTTACGCCCACCTGCGCGGCTACTGCTTTTGCCGTTTGCTCATTGTCACCGGTGAGCATGTACACGTCAATACCTTTGTTTTGCAGGACGGTAATAGCTTGCTGTGAGCTTGATTTAATTTTATCAGCAATGGCTATCACCGCAAGCACTGAATTGTCATTGAAAAAATAAATAACCGTTTTGGCATCGGCCTGCATTCTTTCTGCGAGTGTTGGGATATCACTATTCAGGTGAATGCCACTTTCGTCAACTAATTTTTTACTTCCCACGAAATAAGTTGTTCCGTTAACTCTACCTTTTACACCGCGGCCCGTGAGGCTTTCGAATGAATCGAGTTTGATACTTTTTATTCCTGCTTCTTTTAATTTTACTATTACGGCTTCGGCCAACGGATGTTCAGATTGGAATTCCAGGGTGTAAAGAATCTCTTTGAAATTGCTTAAATCATTTTGTTCAACTGTCCAGATGAAGTCGGTGACCACCGGCTTGCCTTCGGTAATGGTTCCGGTCTTATCAAGAACGATCGCATTTACTTTGTGAGCCAGTTCCAGACTCTCTGCATCTTTGATGAGGATGTTATTCTCAGCGCCCTTACCCACACCCACCATAATAGCAGTAGGAGTAGCCAAGCCTAGGGCACACGGACATGCAATCACAAGCACGGTAACAGATGTGAGCAGCGCATGTGTAAATGCATTCTCTCCACCCACCAGCATCCAGGTAATGAATGTTAAAACTGAAATGGCCATTACCACGGGAACAAAAATCCCAGCGATTTTATCTACAAGTCTTTGAACGGGTGCTTTGCTTCCCTGTGCTTGTTGCACCATCTTGATGATTTGCGCGAGGATGGTATCGCCACCCACTTTCTGTGCTTCAAATTGGAAACTTCCTTTTTGATTTACAGTGCCTGCAAACACTTTCGTGCCACGGGTTTTCTCAACTGCTACCGGCTCTCCCGAGATCATGCTTTCGTCAACAAAAGAAGAACCTTCTTGCACAACTCCATCCACGGGAATTCTTTCTCCCGGTTTTACGATGATGATGTTCCCAACTTTCACGGAGGCAATCGGAATTTCCTGCTCTGCTC
>CAZNCO010000870.1:0-1880 GCA_964571345.1 uncultured Ohtaekwangia sp. | reverse complement strand
CTGTAAGCCAACGTTCTTATCAATAGCTTTCGGCTCTACTACTTTCAACGGTTTTGTTCTTGCTGACATGATGCCACGCATGTTTGGAATTTTCCATTCCGCGATCGGTTCCTGGCAGCCAGCTACCAAAGGAAGGTTTGCTTCCAAGGTTTCCTTGCCGCCTTCGATCTCGCGTGTCATCTTCACTTTCGTTCCTTCGATATCCAATTTCATCACAGGAGAAACAGAAGGAAGGCCCAGCATCTCTCCCACCATAGCATGTACCACACCCGAGTTGTAATCAATTGATTCGCGACCCATTAAAATCAAATCATATCCTTTCGCATGCTCAGCAATCTGAGAAGCCACAAAAAGAGAATCCGTAGGCTCTGCGTTTACACGAATTGCATCGTCAGCACCGATAGCCAATGCTTTGCGAATGGTAGGTTCCGTATCTGCAGGACCAACATTGATCACAGTAACAGTTGAACCTGTGGCTTCCTTGATTTCGATAGCGCGCGCCAGTGCATAATCATCATAAGGCCCAATGATGAACTGAACTCCGTTGGTATCAAACTTGGTATTGTTTTCGGTGAAAGCGATTTTGGATGTAGTATCCGGCACGTGGGAAATGCAAACGAGTATCTTCATAAACTCAACAACTTGATTATTACAATTCTAACAAATGAAAGCTAATTTTGGCCTCAAGATAAAGGATAAAAACCTAAAAAACAGAAACTTTGCTCATGAATTCCGAACGATTAAAAATGCTTCAGCAATTTATTGAAGATGATCCCTCCGATCCGTTTAATCATTATGCATTGGCATTGGAATATATTCAACATGACTCGGTGAAAGCCAGGGACTTGCTTTTGAAATTGATTGAAGAAAATCCCACCTATTTACCTGCCTATTATCAGGCAGTTACACTTTTAATTGAACTTGGCCAAAGTGAAGCCGCAGTTCCGATTATCAATCAAGGAATTGCGGAAGCGAAAAAGCAAAATGAGAATAAGACAATGAATGAGTTGAGGAGTTTGTTGGATGAATAGCTCAAAAGAATGTGATGTAAAGAAAAAATAGAATCAACACAACGGCACCAACGCCATATTCATCATATCTTTTTTTGAATAAGGTTCATCTCCACTGACAAAACTATCCAGTTTTTTAGGTTGCGTTTTCTTCAAACGACAGTAAAGCCAATGAAAAAACCACCTTACGGTCCATCCAATTATCGTTAGGAAACCAAGGCCTCCCATATCTCAAACCTGAAACACAATCTTCCCCACCTTATTCGGTTTAGCGATGTCTTGAAAAGATTCTGCGAGTTTTGAGAAAGGCCGAATGGAATCAATGATTGGCCTGATTTGATGTTTACTTACAAAGGAAATCATCTCGGCAAATTCGTTGTCACTACCCATCGTAGACC
This sequence comes from uncultured Ohtaekwangia sp., assembly GCA_964571345.1. Lineage (GTDB taxonomy): Bacteria > Bacteroidota > Bacteroidia > Cytophagales > Cyclobacteriaceae > ELB16-189. The sequence continues at coordinate 472 of CAZNCO010000870.1, read as the reverse complement.
CCATCAATGAAATCTGGTTCCAGAACATTCTGTAAAAGTCAACTTTGGCAGGAAGGCCGTTGGTAGCTCCATAAAAAACAATCTTGCCGGAAGGTCTTAGAACTTTGATAAAGTTATTGATCTGATCTCCACCCGCACTATCAATAACAAGATCAAATCCACCCTTTGTCTTCCAAAGGTCTGCATAGTTGTTTTCCTTTTTGTAATTATAACCGCCTTTGGCGCCCAGCTTTAATGCTTTCTCCAATTTATCGTCACTGCCAGAGGTCACGTATACATTGGCATCGGCTGCCTTGGCAAACAAAAAAGCAAACTGTGCCACACCACCACCAAAGCCTGAGATCAATACGTTTTGTCCTGCGCGCAACTCTCCTTTTCTAAACAAAGCACGAAATGCCGTAAGCCCGCCCAACGGCAACGTAGCCGCCTACAACAAGTCCATGTGAAAGGGTTTGTGATGAAGGCGATCCAC
>CAZNCO010000869.1:0-1884 GCA_964571345.1 uncultured Ohtaekwangia sp. | reverse complement strand
CGGCGTGCGCACGCCCATGCAATGGAATACCAATGTGAATGCCGGGTTCTCGACTGCAAATCCGCAACGCCTTTTCCTTCCGGTGATTTCAGATCCGATCTATCGGTATGAATCTGTGAATGTCTCTACGCAGGATGAGAACCCTTCTTCGCTCTTGTGGTGGTTAAAGAATGTAATAGCCATGCGCAAGCGCTTGAATGTCTTTGGTCATGGCAATTTGAAATTTATTGAGAGTAGTAATGCGAAAGTGATTGCTTTCTCGCGCTCGTTTAAAAACCAACGCGTGGTGGTAGTAGCAAACCTTTCACAATTTTCGCAAGCTACTATGTTGAATTTTGCGGAGTTCAAAGATTGCGATATCACGGAGGTGTTTAGTCAGAATCGATTTCTTTCGGTGAAAGAGAGCGACTACTCAATTACGATTGGACCGTATGGTTATTTCTGGTTGCAGGTAGATGACTCTGATAAAAAAGAATCCGTATCAGCTACGGGGGAACTTCCTTTGTTTGAGTCTGACTTGTCGTGGGAGAGAACTTTCTCTGACTATGAACATGTACGCTTCATGGAGCGTAAAGTGTTGCAGATTTTCATGCGCAAATGCCGTTGGTTTGGTGGCAAGGCCCGAACGGTGAGCAAAATCAGTATGCATAAGATCATTCCGTTGAAAGTGGGTGGAGAGATGCATTACCTCACGATTCTGGAAGTTCACTATGTGCAGCGCCTGCCTGAATTGTATTTCCTGCCAATGTATTTCTTGTCGGCAGAGGATCTCTTCGGCAGAGGCGATGAGTATAACGCGCAAAGCATTATCTGTCGCGCAGACATGCAAGGAAAGACTGGCTTTGTAATCGACAGCAGTTATGATCGCAGCTTCCGCGATTATCTATTCCACGGAATGGAGAAAAAATTCCGACTTAAAGATGAGGACGGAACGCTTGAGTTCAACTCAAGTGTATATGTAAAACTGAATACAGAAAAGATTGACTCGAAGATCTTGAAGGCAGATCAAAGTAATACTGCGATCATCTACAATGATCAATATTTCTTCAAGTTCTATCGTAAGATTGAAAAGGAAATTAACCCCGATTTAGAAATCGTCAGATTCCTGTCGGAGAATACGAGCTTCCGCAATTCTCCTAAATATGCAGGCAGTATCGAATACCAGGATAATGATGGTGGCACGTATGTATTCGGATTGCTGCAGGAGAAAGTTGAAAATCAGGGAGACAGCTGGGTAATGACCATCGACTCCGTGGGGAGGTTTTACGAGCGCGTGATGACGAGCGCACGCAAAGAAAAATTACCCAAGCTGATTCATAAGTCTTCTATCACATTTGAAGAAGCGCCTGAACTGGTTCAGGAATACATCGGTCGCGGATTTTACGAGCGCGTGGTGCGTCTTGGCCAGCGCACGGCAGAAATGCATCTTGCGCTTGCTTCCGATAAAACAAATGCTGCGTTTGCCCCGGAAGAATTTACAGCCAACTATCAGCGTTCACTTTATAGTACACTAAGAAAATTGGTTCGTGATCGTTTTAAGTTGCTTGAAGATTCACTGCACAAGCTTACCAATGAAGCGCAAGAACTTGCACGGAAAGTATTGGAGAAAGAAGATCAGGTTCTGGAATGCTTCAGTGAAATCTATCAAACACGCATCCAGGCAGTTAAAACACGCGTGCATGGCGATTACCATCTGGGACAGGTGCTCTTCACAGGGAAAGACTTTGTGATCATCGATTTTGAGGGCAAGCCCGGATTCAGTTTCAGCGAGCGCAGGTTGAAGAAAAATACACTCAAAGATGTGGCTGGCATGATGCGATCATTTCATTATGCTGCATCTGGAAAAATTTTGTTGAATGAAAACTATCGGGTGCAAGACCGTGA
>CAZNCO010000868.1:0-1889 GCA_964571345.1 uncultured Ohtaekwangia sp. | reverse complement strand
CAGTATTTGCGATGCGAAGGTTTGCCTGCTTATGATCACGACTGGTTGACACAAATGCTAGCTGCTTTGCATCGTCACTCCATGCTACATCATCAAACCCACCGCTGCAGGAGATGTCGTCACACTGTGTCCCGCGCCTGGCATCGGAGTTTAATTTAAGCCTTACCATCTTGGGTTCAGCCGTAATATCGATGATCACTCTGTAGATACGAATGATATCGGCATCTCCCGGCAACGGATACTTCCATTCTTCTAAATCTGGCGCGCCTACTTTTGTTTTCACCAAATACATATTTTTCACGTGCCGCTGGTCTTGCTGAAAGGTGGCAATCTTTTTTGAATCGGGAGACCAACTGATGATGGGGCGATCGCTATGCTTCCAGCCAGCATTGTCCGTGGCATATCCAAAATCTTTGATGCCATCCGTTGTCAACGCCTTTTCTGTTCCAGTGGCAATTTCTTTGATCCACAGATTCCAGTTGCGAATAAAGGCAACATACTTTCCGTCTGGCGAAGCCACTTCTGTGCGCGGACCGTTATTACTTTTTGGCTTTGCAGTGAGGGCATCCATCAGTTCCTTTCGTGAATTATAAATCGTCTTTTTTCCGTCAACTGGATTAAACAAAACAAACTTCGTTTGATTGGCAGTTAAACTCGTGTACCAAAGTTTTCCATCGGGCAGCCATTGTGGTTGAATAGCATTGTCGATAAGCCGGTTTGCATTGCCGGCCAACATTTCCGCTGCGTGCTGGTAATCATCATTCGTATATGTCTTTCCCGGCTGCGCATTCACAGCCCACATGCACAAAACAATGGCGATGATGAGTTGAATTCTCTTTTCCATCTTGTCAGGATTGAAGGTTTTGTTGTTCAACTTAGAGAAAAACAGCAAAGACCACAATAAATTTTATGCAATGACCCAATGGGATTCGCAATAACGCGTGATTACTCAGTTCTTCATTGATCTTATGAAGCGCTGAAAAAGAAAATCCCACACATTTCTGGGTGGGATTTGTTAAAACTATCGGTTTATACTTATTACTAAGTGGCCCAGGTCTTTCCGTTACCAGCCTCGCTCAAAGGAATACATCCTTTGTAAGCACCCGGCACTGCTTCATATTGAAGCACTTCTGTTGCACCCGGCTTAGAGGTAAAGAATCCAAGCATCGTCAATTCTTTGGCTTTCAAAATGAATGGCCTCTTTGCGGAAGGATCTTTTTTTACTTCCGCTACCGCGGTCTCATTTGCTTTCTTCACATATTCCAGCTTTTGCTCGGGTTTGAGGTACACAAAGCTATCGCCATAGGCAGCTTTTGCATCGGCATCAAACTTTGCCAGTCCGTCAAGAAAACCTTTCTGGTCTTCTTCTTTATAGCAGTCCTTCAACATCATGTCGATGAAGTTGGGTACACCCGCTTCTTTTGCGCCTGGCGTATCTGTCTTGGGGATGATTACTTCAGCCAACTCACTCACAATGCGTGCCTGGTCTTCATTGAAGAACACCGGTTTGTAGTTCAAATCTGGTGCTGACTTGCAACTCTGCAAAAATGCTGCCACCGTAGAAGCGGAAACAGCGGCACCCATGATCCACGCTGTCTTCTTCAGGGCTTCTCTTCTATCTATCATTTCCATAGTGATTCTTTTTAATGATTAGAGATTTTGTTTTTTCAATTCACTCACTGCATAATCTACAGCGCGAGCGGTGAAGGCCATGTATGTCAAAGACGGATTCACGCAGGCTGCGGAAGTCATAAATGAACCGTCTGTTACAAATACATTCAGGCAAGCGTGTACCTGGTTCCACTTGTTGAGAACGCTCGTCTTAGGATCGCGCTCCATGCGTGCTGTTCCCATTTCATGAATACCCAAACCAGGGCCGGTTTCGTTGT
>CAZNCO010000867.1:0-1900 GCA_964571345.1 uncultured Ohtaekwangia sp. | reverse complement strand
AAAGAAAATTCCAACAGTGAGAAATAAACCACTGAATGAAAGCACACGAAACCAGCTCATGGATTTTTCCAAATACTTTTCATAGGGATCAATACAGAAAGGATGTTTTTCCTGTAAAAGCTTTATAATGCCCGCACCTAAAAGTGATATCCAAAAAACCAGAAGCGAAATGTTAGTCAACCAGAACCCCATTGTGAAGAGCTTGCGGCTTTTGAATTTACTTATGTTTTGCTCGCCCAGTGCAAAGTAATAGATCGAGGCCAGGAGTATTAATGTGTTGATTCCGATGGTTGCCCCCATGGCGTGAGCCACGGTTATGTGCGTGCCGTGCGTAAAAAAGTTTAACGCAGGAATTGAAATGAGAATCGCCAATGAAAGGTTTAGAAATATCCAGATGTCGCTGGCCAGCAACAATCGGTAAGGTACTATATGAAGGTGGCGTTTGCTTTCGGTCACACTTTTTTTCCAATTCCAAATGATATTACCGAGAATGAGAAGCTCAGTCATGCTAATGATGTAGGCTACATTTTTTATCCAGGGAGCCGAGGGCACGATGTACGTGTGGTGACCCCAATTGAACAAGAGGTTTGTGAGGCCCAGAAAGTAGAAGAAGAAACTGAGCCGTGACCTTGCCGTCTTATTGTCACCGCTAATTTTTTCCATCAGGTAAAATGCGGTTCCATAAATCATTTGGTTCCAAGAGCCAACCATAGCTCCGTTGGCCTTCCATTGAATCGTGATGTCGCGGACGGTGTTGTTTTGAATGCTGCTGAACAACCAAAGATAAGCTTCCGCATAAGTGACCAAGAAGGCGATGAGACCCGTTCCACACATCCACACATATACGGGATAGTTTGATCTGCCTTTTATCGTCAGGAAATAGTTGACAATAATGAGGCACCACGAGAGTGAAACGGGAACTGCCAACCAAACCGGATATTCCAAATATTCCCTGCCTCCAAAAGTGCCAGAGAAATAAAATGCAAGGATGACTGCACCTGTGATGATAAAAAGGGCCCAATGGAGTCTCGCCAGTTTTTCAGAATACAGTTTTTTTCCAAGCGCACCCGGAGCATAGAAGTAAATGCTTCCAGCCGCGCCTTGAAATATCCATGCAATGACAAGCGTGACATGCAGTGGCCGGGTTTTATAAAACGGAATGAGTGCCATCAGAAAATCAGGTACCAGGTACTGAACAGCCCCCAACAAGCCGAAGATCATACCCAACAACAGGCAAATGAGTCCTGATAAAAGAAATAGTGAACCGGCCTTTGACGAACGAAGAACAAGAGGCTGACCATTTCGATTGGGCTTTACTTCATTTACTTTTATAATGGTAGGCGGTTGAATCAACATAGGAAAGAAATTTTGTGATTGTTTCAGCTTCGCGATTTGACAGACCGTAATGCGGCATACGTTTGGTGCCAGCTAAAATGATGGCCTTTGCATACGCTTCGCCCTTCCTTGATATTGCCGTTGTCAAGTCAGGTCCCAGATAGCCACCCAACCCATAAAGCTGGTGGCACGATGAGCAGTTGTAGGTTTGCCACAACATTTTGCCTTCAATAGCCGCGGAACTTAACGGTGGATTTTTCGAAGAAAGCGCAGTCCCTTTCTTGTACACCGATACTGTGTAAACAACAAATAAAGTAAGTAGTGTTGCGAGAATCCAGTTTTTCATTTCACGAAGGTTAACGAATCCGATTGTCAAACATCCGAGAGGTTATTTGAAGATGTACCCAACCTGCAAAAGAAATGCAGCGTTGTTTGAGTGCATGCCACTGTCGTAATACATTCCCTGGAAAACATCCATAAAACCAAAGGTGTACAGGAGGCGTGTTTGAATGGCTCCTTTCTTTAAACGGAATTCCATTCCCGGCCCTAATACCATACCTATATC
>CAZNCO010000866.1:0-1905 GCA_964571345.1 uncultured Ohtaekwangia sp. | reverse complement strand
TTGAAAAGAAATCCATCGGCATTGCGGATGTAGATCAATTCTTTCAACAAAAGTTTTATTAAGTCAGCGATGGTTTGAAATATTCCCATCGGGCCCACACGATTCGGGCCGATGCGGTTTTGCATGCGTGCACAAATTTTCCGTTCAGCATACACGAGGTACAAACCAAGCACCGCGTAGAAAGCAAGGATCGCTACTCCCAACAGCAACATCAACAACAAGCCGGCAACAAAAGGCGAAAAATTACTGTTGAAGTAGCTGGTGATGGAATCGATCAAAGAAGTGAAGTCGTACATACATTCAATATTTATCTGTCGATGTCGGGAATTACCAAATCAAGTGAGCCACTGATGGCAACGAGATCGGCTATCTTATGACCGGCAGCCAGTTTGTTCATAACAAATAAGTTGGAGAAGTTGGGTGTGCGATAGTGGATGCGCGCAGGCGATGGTGCTCCATCACTCACAATATAAACTCCCAACTCCCCACGCGCAGTTTCCACGCGCTGATAATATTCTCCTTTCGGAGCTTTAATTGCTTTCAATTCTAACATGACGGAACCTTGCGGAATATTGTCCGCCAGTTGTTCGATAATATCCAGTGACTCCCACATTTCTTTCATGCGCACCAAGTAGCGATGATAGGTGTCTCCTTCATCGTAAGTGATCTCGTTGAACTTCACAAAAGGATATGCAGAATACGGCTCAATCTTACGAATGTCGCAATGCCAGCCGGAGCCGCGACCACTTGGGCCGGTGACCCCGTAATCAATCGCATCTTCTTTGCTCATAATGCCGATGCCTTGAGTGCGTTCGCGGAAAATGACGTTGCCGGTCAGGATTTGATCGTATTCCGGAAGTTTCTTTCTGAAATATTTTACAAACTCCATCGTGCGCTTTTGAAAATTCGGATGCACATCATGCATCAACCCACCAGGCGTAATAAAACTCTGAAGCAGCCTTGCACCAGTACTCTCTTCAAAAATGTCAAGTATCTTTTCGCGATCACACAAGCCGTAAAAGAAAGTAGTGAGTGCACCAAGATCCATTCCAAAGGCAGACCACCACAATTGATGTGAAGCTAGTCTTGTAAGCTCTGCGAGAATTGTGCGAATGTATTTTACGCGATCACTCACTTCTACTTCCATGGCCTTCTCCACACAAAGCGACACTGCTTCATTATTAATGTGTGCTGAGAGATAATCCATCCTGTCAGTGAGATGAAGCAACTGCGGATACGTGAGGGCTTCACTCATCTTCTCAATGCCGCGATGAATATATCCGCAATGTGGTATTAAGTATTTCACCTTTTCACCTTGCAGACAAGTTTCAAACCGCAACACACCGTGTGTGCTCGGGTGCTGAGGCCCCATGTTGATGATGTATTCCTCTTTATCTTTAATGTCGATATCTACCATTGTTTCTTCCATAGCTCAACGTTCAATGGTGAATGAATCTTTGTAATCTTTGCGCAACGGGTAGCCAACCCAATCGTCTTCAAGAAAAATTCTTCTCAGATCAGGGTGGTTTTCGAATTTAATTCCAAACAAGTCGAATATTTCTCTTTCGTAAAACTCAGCGGCCTTCCACACATCGCTCACAGTTGGAATAATTGGATTAGCTTTATCAGCTAAAATCACTTTCACCATAATGTAATGACCGTGAACTGAAGAAGTGAGATGGTACACCACATGAAATCCATCTTTACGATCAGCAGCGGTTTCATTAAAGAGATAATCAAATTTTGTTTCGGGGTTCGACTTCAATGTTTTTGCCAGCTCGTGAATCTGCGCGGCTGTCACAATCACTTCAGGGAATTGTTTGTTGACTCCTGACTTCATGTCCGAAACTTGTGTTGCAACAAATGCGGTGATCTCTTCGCGTGTCATGATGCAGGGGTTTGGTT
>CAZNCO010000865.1:0-1906 GCA_964571345.1 uncultured Ohtaekwangia sp. | reverse complement strand
ATCTTCACGATATTGTATGAGTGATTCAATCATTGCTTCTTGATGTCTCTTTGGTAAAGAAAAGAATAAAAAAATCTGATGGTCTCTTAAAACAAAATCACTATGCTGACTTAACGAATGTATAGCGCCTTTTTTCAAAAAATCTATTTGCTTTTGAGCAAGCATAGAAAATTCGTCCCCGCGCACACGACAGGTTTTTTCAACAGCGTCCATCGCAGGACCGATTTTAGGCGAAGCCCATAACAGCAATTGCACATCACTACCGGCGGGTAACACATCTGTTAAAACGCTCGATAAAATCTGTACAAATTCTTCGTCACTACCGGTGGCTGGCGTTACTTGCAATCCCCAGCCTACCGATTCTTTATTAATAAAAATTTGTGCATCAGGGTCGTAGGTATCATATGATAACAGTGTCTGAATACTATAAAGATCGTTACTTTCATTCACTAATTTTTCTGTCACATGATTGTTTTCTGCTTTTTGCATTTCTTGTAAATCATCATGCCCTAAAAAATGAGCCAATCGCTCGCCAAAAACAGTTTGTTGCCCGAACCAATCTTTAATTGATTCCCATTGATGCTGTAGTTTTTTCAATTGATTTTTCATTTTATTATTCATTAGAACTATTAACAGATTTAACGCCTGAATTTGACCAATGCCCTGGTGTAACCACCGTATCAATCACGCTCGCTTGGTGGTAATTCCCACTATTGTCCTCATAGGGTGCCAACCAAACTTGCATAACCTTTTCGCTCTGCCATAGTGGCTGATTAGTTTCCATAGCATTCGTGTAAGAAGCAGAAAAATTACTAAATGGGTTTTCTTCACCTTTAGACACTTCGCCAACTGGCGTCACGCCTAATTCCCCACGATCAATCATCGTATTTAATTGATCGACTCGTGCACAGGAAATGCCTGACGAATCTGGACATCTTGGCGGAGCACTCATATGTGCACATCCAGAAAGTCCAATCATAATGACACTCATCAAACTACCTAAAATATATTTATTCATGTTTTTTATTTTTTGCACTTTTTGTACTCTTTGCATTTTTCTACCCTCTTTTAATTATTCTTGTAGTTGACTATTTTGTTTATTTTTTCTGTTGGGATCTGTCAGTAATTGATCTACCATTGCGGCAGATGAAGGAAGATCAGCAGTATCTGGGTGGGGATTCCACAGATTTTTATTACTTTCACTATTCTCATTATTTTCATCGTGATAACCAGTATCAGATACACCATTAGAGTTAGAATCACGACCATCAATATAAAATCCTTGGGTAAACACTACCGTCACTAACTTTCCGCCATTAACTTCAATAATTGGATGAATTTGTTCAGCACGATTCATTTCAAAATCAGATAATTTATTAAGACCCGTGCCAGCACCTTGTAGGGCACCATATTTAAATAACTCTCCGTTATTTACCGTACCTGTTGGGCCTAAAATACTATTTTGATAATTGACATAACCTTGAGAGACCCCATTAGCTACACCTGCCATAGTGCCTGACATCGTTGCCATAGCGACTCGCCCTGCTTCTCGCGTATAAAGATCTCCATCAATGCCTTCTTTCGCATGGCTGGCAATGGTGCCATTTACGGCGACATCAATAATAAAACGATCTGGACGCACGCAACTTAATCGTTCCAAACGAACATCACCTCGTGAAGTAGAAATATCTCCGCGCATAGCGCCCGTAATAACACAATTTTTAAGATGACTATGTTGATGATTGGGTAAAATACCATTATCAACTAATCGAATAAGTACTGGCTTTGGATTACTCTGATCATAACTATCCGTGACCATATCAGCACCCATCAATAAAACACCCAATACATGTGATCCTGCGGGTACGTAATTGTTAGGGTTTTTATCAGGGTTATAAGTATGTGG
>CAZNCO010000864.1:0-1906 GCA_964571345.1 uncultured Ohtaekwangia sp. | reverse complement strand
CAAACTATCGGCATTCAATTGTATAGCCTTCGCGATCAATTTCCGAAAGATGTTCCGGGAACACTTGCATTGATCAAGAGCTGGGGTATCACAGAGGTAGAAGGTGGCGGTACATATGGCTTGTCACAAGATGAATTCAATAAACTTTTGAAACAAAACGATTTGAAAGTGACTAGCGTGGGCGCTGATTTTAATGACCTCGATAAAGATGTTGACAAAGTAATTAAAAATGCGAAAGCGTTTGGTGCAAAAATGGTAATGTGTGCCTGGGTGCCGCACGATGGCGACAACTTTACGCTTGCGGATGCTGACAAGGCGATTAAAGTCTTCAACACAGCCGGAGAAAAATTGGCAAAAGAAGGTCTTTCCCTCTGTTACCACGCTCATGGTTATGAATTCCGTAAACACGGAAATGGAACTCTCTTCGACTACATGGCTGAGAAAATGAATCCGAAGTTCGCCAACTTTGAAATGGATGTGTATTGGATAAAAGAATCCGGAACCGATCCGTTGAAGTTGTTTAACAAGTATTCCAGTCGTATAAAGATGATGCATTTGAAAGACCGCAAGCCCGGCACACCTGATAGCGATGCAGGCCATGCGGATGTGGAAACCAATGTGGTTTTAGGTAGCGGAGATGTGGGCATCGCGGAGCTCATGAAGGCAGCTCGCAAGGCTGGAGTGAAACACTATTTTATCGAAGACGAATCGAGCCGCGTGGTACAGCAAGTGCCTCAAAGTTTGGCATTCCTGAAGTCAATTAAATGAAAAAGATGTAAAAAAGGTCAATCCTTTCTTACTCTGAAAAACGAAACCCGAACGGACAACGAACGGATGCCGAACGGATCCCCAACGTAGGATAAACGGTTCCCGAACGGACAGCGAACGAACAACTAACGGACAAATAAACAAATCACCAAAACTATTCATGAATTCACGAAGAGATTTTATCGCAAAGGCATTGGCGCTTGGGGCGGTAGCCGGATTATCAACCGCAGCGGAAGCAGGGGTAACGGCAACACCTACCATTCCCTCTCTTAAAGGCCGAAAGATATTATTCACCTTTGGCGGATGGGATGGCCACGAGCCGCAGAAATATGTTGATTTCATGGTGCCCTGGCTGAAAAGTGAGGGAGCTGAAGTGGTGACAAGTCCAACCCTGGAACCCTATGCAGACAAAGCCTTGATGGATACGATTGACCTGGTGATTCAGATTTTTACTATGTCCTCGATCACCAAAGAACAGGAAGCCGGCCTGATTGCAGCTGTAGAGAAAAATGGCACCGGCATGGCGGGATGGCATGGAGGCATGTGCGATTCCTTCCGCAGCAACGTGGATTATGAATACATGACAGGCGGCCAGTGGGTGGCTCACCCCGGTGGTTATGTTGACTATGAAGTGAACATCACCGATCACAAAGACGAGGTCACAAAAGGTTTGAAAGATTTTGCGATGAACAGTGAGCAATACTATATGCACGTAGATCCAAATGTGAAAGTGCTTGCCACTACTCGTTTCAATGGAAAAGTAAATTATTGGATCGATGGATGTGTGATGCCAGTAGCCTGGAAGAAGACACACGGCAAGGGAAGGATTTTTTATACATCCATAGGCCACAACCTCGCGCATATTTCGGAAAAACCGGATGCAATGGAATTACTGAAGCGAGGCATTCGCTGGGCCAGTGCGAGCAAGTATGAACCTGCGGAGAAGTGGGTGAGCCCGGTGTATGCGAAGAGATAGAATCCAATCTTAAATCGCAATTCTAAAATCTAAAATTGCTTCACAAACTCTTCCACAAATACAGCGTTGCATACGCTTCCCAGCCTTTGTAATTTTTGAATACTCGTTTCACAGTTTGAAGGGAAGGTTTCTTCTTCATGCCTTTTAAGATCCGGATCGCAT
>CAZNCO010000863.1:0-1907 GCA_964571345.1 uncultured Ohtaekwangia sp. | reverse complement strand
GTGTTTGCCAGAAAGGAAGTGAACCAGATGAAACAGCTGATTCAAAAATATTTTTCCGAACATCCAAAACAAGATCTGTACGCTATTCGCGATTTGTTGAATGAAATTCCAGAGTTGAAAGAAATCATCTTTGGCTCAAATCTGAAGACCATTCTCAAACGTATCAACCCGGAGTTCTTTTTAACAAAAGCTATCTTCTTTGACAAATCACCCGATGCCAATTGGTACGTTACCTGGCACCAGGATACTACTATCAATGTGAAGGAGAAACACGCAGTGGAAGGCTATTCGGGCTGGACTAAGAAGGAAAAGTTTTACAGTGTCGTTCCGCCAGTTGAAGTCCTAAAGAACACACTCACCGTTCGCATTCACCTTGATGATGCCGATGAAAGCAATGGTGCTTTAAAGGTGATACCCGGCTCACAGAATAAAATACTTGGTAGCGAAGAGATTCAACTCATCGTACAAAACAGTATTCCATTTGTTTGCGATATGGCCATTTGCGGAATCCAGTTAATGAGGCCATTGCTTCTACACTCCTCATCCAAGGCTACTTCTCAAAAACATCGTAGAGTTTTACATCTTGAGTTTAACTCTATTGAATTGCCAGAATTGCTTGAATGGGCGGAACGGTCGTTTCTCTAAGCAAATCTTGTTGCAGTAATACCAAAAGACTACTTTATGGCTGCGAATGGTTCTGCAAATGCAGATAACCTTGCCATTCCGGCTTTTAAATAATTAACAAAAATAGAAAAATTGTATATCGCTATTTCGATGCAGATTATCGCAAACGACCTACCGTTAAAGAACTTCTGACTCACCTGTAAAGACGCAGTTGAAAAAAGTAAGGACAGTATAATACCCCTATTTTTTTGGGTCTCAAGAAAAAATTTTAGTGGTGTCTGGGAGCACTGAAATGCATTAATGCTCGTGAGGTAAACTCTTTAAAAATAATTTCCATCGTAATCTTTATGATTTCGTTGGCAGGAAGTTCCGCTCCAAGATATTCCGTGGGGTTATTTAAAATGCTTTCTTTAGTTTTCTCGACAAACCTCAGCCAGTCTTCGAAATCCAATTGCTCTTTCTTTTTCATCAACACCAATTTGATCGGGCTGAGCTTCCGGTTAAATTGGCTTTTATAAAATCCTACAGTTCCCATTTGCTGGATATTATAGTTTAACGATTGTCTTTTTTGCCCGCTTCACGACTTTTTGTTTCTTCTTATCTAGCTTCTTAAGGTCAGCCTTTATTTGTTGAGCAAGCTTTCTCGAAGTCTTCTTTAAAAGACTTTTTACCTTCGCAGAAGGTTTGGTGATTTTTAGATCAGCTAAAAGCTGATGAAGTTTTTTCTCAAACTGTTCTTTTAACTCTTTGCTTTTCATTTTCATCATAAAAAAGGTTAGCAGACAAACTTAGTTGTAATCTACATTCCATTCAGCTTCTTAATAAAAACTTAATATAGGAATGTCATCCTTACGGGATCGGTTCCAGCTCTTCAAGAGCATATGATTGTGAAGCGGTAGCATGGTGAGCAATCAAATTGGGGATCTTAATGAAGAACGTGGTGCCTACCCCAAGCGTTGATTCTACTGCAACTTCTCCATTTAATTTAATAATGGCTTCTTTAAGAATAAAAAGCCCGAGGCCCGAGCCTTTTGAATGAATGTTAGCCCGAAAAAACATGTTGAAAATTTTGCTCAGGTATTCAGGCTTGATGCCGACACCATTGTCGGTAACAATAAAAATGGCGTGAGTACTTGAAATTTCTACTTTGATGTCCACAAAACGATCTTCTCCCTTTTCGAAATCCGAATAGCGAATAGCATTCGAAACTAAATTGTTGAGTATTATCGAAATCCTGTTTTTATCAGAATAGAAATCAGCATTTTGTTCTATCGATATATATT
>CAZNCO010000862.1:0-1909 GCA_964571345.1 uncultured Ohtaekwangia sp. | reverse complement strand
AATCAATATGGCTGTCTAAAAAGCCAACTAATTTTTTCTCAACCACCAACGGGTCTGCACCTTCATTCAGTTCGATATAGGTACTCGTTCCGAAATGCCCCCAAAATTTTTTAAAATCATCGTGCTCAACCCAGTAGTCCCAGTTGGTCAGATAATCAAATCGATCTGATGAAAAAGCAGGGACATCTTCAAACACACCCGTAACGATAACTTCTCTTCTCCCACTTTCATTGTTAAAGTTCATTGTGGCACCCAGGGCAGCATCAGGGTCGCCAAAAAAAAGCAGTGCCATTTTTCTTGAAATGACAATAGCATTTGCATCTGTAAGGCAATTTTTAGGATTACCTTTCAGAAGTGGATAACTAAACATCTCGAAAAAGTCCTCACCTGCACGACTTCCGCGCATTTTATGAATTTTATCTCCTACGTGGAAGGTCTCATAGGTGTCACCCTGTTGACTAAGACGCAATATTTTTGCAAACCCCGATGCGTATTTTATCTCTGGAATTTCATCCTTTAATGCTTTAGGAAGCAAAGCTGGAGTGTTGTAAGAACAACTTATCTCATCGCCATATTTTGTTTTTGTATATATGGTATATAATCTGTTTCCTTTCTTATGAAAATTATCAACCCGGTATTCGTCTTGAATCCATAAAAACATCAGCAGCGCACATGCAATTCCAAGAACAAGACCTGCGAGATTCAAATAAGTATAGACTCCTCGTTTCACTGAGGTACGGTAAAAAGCTTTCAAATAATGTGCAGTCATATCACGTTTGATTATGCTTTTTGACAATCTGTTTCTTAACAAAATCCCAGGCCTGAAATACCTCATCACATTCCAAAGCAATTTTCGCTTCGCCTTCCTTTCACCAAACATTTTCACATCGCGCTCAAACTTTTGAAGCAGGTCACCTTCAATCTCTTCCAGCAGGTGCGGTGGGCAGAAGAGACGGAGGAGTCGGAATGCAATTGAATCTGGTTTTCTTTTACTCATTCCTCAAACTGTTAACTGGATTAGTTCTGGCTGCTTGTATGATTTGAGCACCTGTGATAGTAAGCGCTATCACTATAATAGAAATTGCTGTTAAAGGAAGCGTCCATACGCCCATAGTGGTACGATAAGCAAAGGAAGACAACCACCAGGTCATTACCCACCAGGCTGCAGGGCTAAATAGAATCAATGCAATTAAAATAGGCTTCAGTGCGGCCAAGCTTAATAATTTCGTGATGCTAAATACAGATCCTCCCATCACTTTTCGTATGCCTATTTCCTTCACCCTCGCTTCAATCATGAAGATGGATAGTCCAAGCAACCCAAGACCAGCAATGGTGATAGCAAGCGAAGTCGCTAAAAGTGTAATGATCCTTGTTGTTCTAAGGTTTTCAAATTTTTGTTCATACTCCTGATCAACAAAGTGATACTCGAAAGGATAATCAGGATTATATTTAAGCGATAGCTCAGAAAGTTTCCGAATGCTTTCCTCAATCGGCAACTTTGAATTTAATCTCAGATGAAGCACACTAAATGCCCACGACTGCTTACACCCAAAAAGTATTATGGGTTCTACCTTTTGCAGAGGGGATGTTAGTATAAAATCTTTGATCACTCCAATCACATGCCATTTTTGACCATTGTCTGTGATAAGCTCTCCAATAGGTTGCACGAACCCCATTGCATTTACTGCTGCCTCATTTAACAGAACAGACGTTGAATCAGAAGGAAACTTCTGCAAATCCATATCTCGTCCTTGCATTAAAGTTAGCCCCGCAGTTGCCGCAAAATTTTGATCTACATAAAATCGTTCAAACCCGGTTTTATTTTTAGGGTCCTTTCCTGTCCATCCGATATCATCCGTTTTACCCCATCGATCGGTAATGGGCGAACTTGTTTTGATTACAAATTCGG
>CAZNCO010000861.1:0-1910 GCA_964571345.1 uncultured Ohtaekwangia sp. | reverse complement strand
CATCAACACGAGTATAACTTAGGAATCGAACCGAGGCAGAAAATGAACGAGCGGTTAACGGAATACCTGCGCAAGCTGCTGCGCCTGATGCTGCTGTCACCCCAGGAACAATTTCATATTCAATATTACTTGCCGAAAGTGCCTCAAGTTCACCCAAAATATTTGAGAAGAATGAAACATCGCCACCTTTAAGCCGGAGAACCAGTTGACCTTGCCGCGCCTCACTTACCATCAATTGGTTGATGGCTTCCTGTGAAGTAGAATTCGGATTGCCACCTTCTTTGCCAACAAAAAAAGTTCGCGATCCTTCTTTCGCTTGAATGAGAAGGGAGGGGTCGACCAGTCTATCCACGATCAACACATCTGCGTTTCGCAAGTAGCGCAGCGTTTTTACAGTAATTAAATCAGGATCTCCCGGACCGGCTCCTGCCAACACCACTTTTGCGTTTTGACTATTCATTAGAATTAACTCTATAAGTTTAATAGATTTATGTTTCAAAAAATTTTACTGAATCATACAGGCTCCCACTGTGGAATGACTTGTTTCATCAATCAGGATTGCACTACCTGTAGTCTTGCTAACCGAATAGGGCTCGATAGCCACCGGAGTTGCACTTTTAATCTTTACTTTCACTACATCATTCAGGACAGCGCTTTCGGGAGAAGCTAATCTTTCTAAAGAATTCACATCAAGCTTGAATTCAATTTCCTTCAGCACGCTCTTTACAATCCGACTATTTGTCTGCAGGAGATATTTGTTACCCGCTTTCAACGGTTTGGCATCCATCCAGCAAAGGAGAACATCAATTTCTTGTGTAATGACGGGTTGGCTTTCCGTGGTAACTAAAAGGTCACCCCGACTAATGTCAATATCATCGACAAGTTGTATGATTACACTTTGAGGGGCTTGTGCTTGCAGAACACTTTCTCCTCCCGCTTCGATCGTTTTAATTTTGCTTTGCAAACCACTTGGCAATACAGTTACTACATCTCCAACTTTATAAACACCACTTGTTATTCTTCCCGCATATCCACGATAGTCATGAAGCTCTTCGGTTTGAGGGCGAATCACATATTGTACCGGCAGGCGACCATCTTTCAGATTAATATCGTTCTGCAATTCAACTGTCTCCAAAATATCAAGCAATGCTGCGCCCTCATACCACGACATTGACCCGGATTTCTCTACAATGTTATCTCCTAACAGCGCGCTGATAGGAATGTATTTCACTTCCTTCAATCCTAAACCTAACGCCACCTTGGAATAGTCAACTACAATATTTGAAAATACATCTTGTGAAAAATCGACAAGATCCATTTTATTAACAGCGACAACTACGTGCTTGATGCCGAGCATCGAAGCAATGATTGAGTGACGCTTGGTTTGCTCAATCACACCCTTGCGGGCGTCAATCAAAATAATGGCTAGATCCGCATTCGATGCGCCTGTCACCATATTGCGGGTGTATTGAATGTGGCCCGGTGCATCGGCTAAAATAAATTTACGTTTGGGTGTAGAGAAATATTTATATGCGACATCAATCGTGATGCCTTGCTCTCTCTCTGCCCGGAGTCCATCTGTTAGTAAGGCAAGATCAATCTCACCGTTTTCTTTGTTCTTGCTCTGTTTGCCGATGGCTTCCAATTGATCGATCATGATCGACTTGCTGTCGTAAAGCAAACGCCCTATTAAGGTACTTTTGCCGTCATCAACACTTCCTGCAGTAATTAATCTTAGTAAATCCATGTCGCTCAATTAAAAGTATCCATTCTTTTTTCTGTCTTCCATTGCAGCTTCCGAGACTTTATCATCAATGCGGGTCTCACCGCGTTCACTGGTTTTGGTAGCGATGATCTCATTGATGATATCATCAATGGTAGAAGCGTTTGATTCCACTGCAGCCGTACAC
>CAZNCO010000860.1:0-1910 GCA_964571345.1 uncultured Ohtaekwangia sp. | reverse complement strand
TATTGGTAATAGGAAGGATTCGTGCACCTGTTGCAGAAGCAATCTGAACGGCAGCATTCGTGGCACGAGTAGCATAAACTGAAAAATCGGTAGGTACAAGGATCGTTTTCATGAAGGTTTCTTTGTTCAACCAAAAGTATCAAACAAATGAAACCTCTTTTATGAGTAATATCAGAACATGGAATGATAGATATCAACCTAAAAAATAGCTTTATGCTGCGAGGAAGTATCACTTGAGAAAGCCGGCAGCACATCTGCCTTATCATCGCCTAGCTTTTAAAAAAAAGTCTTTCTCCTTACCTTAACAAGAAAATAGTGTTATGCTCCGATCGTTGATTTTAATCCTCCTACTCTTATCCATTTCTTTCACACACGGCCAACAATGGAAACCGATTGGCGATAAGATCACAACGGCATGGGCAGAAAAAGTGAATCCGTCTGCGCCTCTCCCGGAATATCCACGCCCTCAAATGACGCGTCCGGAGTGGCTGAACTTGAATGGGCTTTGGAGTTACGCAATCAGGCCTGCAACCGACAAAGCTCCCGTAAACTATGACGGAAAAATTTTAGTGCCTTTTGCAATTGAATCTGCCCTTTCAGGAGTAGGCAAAATGGTTGGAAAAGACAAAATGCTGTGGTACAATCGCGAAGTAAAAGTACCTTCCGCCTTTCGAAGCAAAAATCTGCTGCTTCATTTTGGAGCAGTCGATTGGCAATGCGATGTTTACATCAATGGCAAGAAGATAGACGACCATCGCGGAGGTTACGATCCCTTCACAACAGACGTCACGTCAGCGGTTGCAAATGCAGCATCGTTTAATATAACCTTAGCTGTATGGGATCCTACGGATGAAGGTCCTCAACCTCGCGGCAAGCAGGTAAAAAATCCGCAGTCGATCTGGTACACACCCGTTACCGGGATCTGGCAAACAGTATGGTTAGAAGCAGTACCCGCCACTTACATTGAATCGCTAAAATTAACTCCTGATATTGACAAGCAAATCATTTCAGTTACAGCCAACATTCAAAACAAAAAAAAAGGTGATGAACTGCGCATCGCTGTGTACGATGGTACAACCAAAGTCATAGAGGAAACCGTTGGGGACATGGATGCTTTCCTTAAAATTGCTAATCCCAAATTGTGGGGACCGGCTAACCCATTTCTATATGATCTTAAAGTAACCATCCTGCGCAAAGGCAAGGTAGTAGATGAAGTAAAAAGCTATTTTGGCATGCGTAAGATTTCTATGCAGCCGGACCATCGCGGCATTCAGCGCATGGTGCTCAACAACGAGTTTGTTTTTCAATACGGCCCGCTTGATCAGGGTTGGTGGCCAGATGGGTTGTACACCGCGCCAACGGATGAAGCACTACTTTTCGATATTTCAAAAACCAAAGAAATGGGTTTCAATATGATCCGAAAGCATGTGAAGGTGGAACCGGCAAGATGGTATCATCATTGTGATAAGCTCGGCATTTTGGTTTGGCAGGACATGCCTAGTGGCGATATGGGAAACAACTGGGACCCGGCTCCAGGAGTAATTGGCCGCGCTACAGATCGTGAACGCACGCCCGAGTCAGAAAGCTATTACAAGCATGAATGGAAAGCGATCATGCAGGCAAATTACAACTCCCCTTGCATTGTAACCTGGGTTCCTTTTAACGAAGCATGGGGCCAGTTTAAGACAAATGAAATAACACACTGGACAATGAACTTCGACCCAAGTCGCCTGGTAAATTGCGCCAGTGGCGGAAATTTTTATTCCGTGGGCCATATCATAGATCTTCACAACTATCCTGTGCCCGCCATGCCTGATCCTGAACTGTATGGCAAAAATCAAATTATCGTGTTGGGCGAATTCGGAGGGTTGGGGCTTCCCATAGAGGGGCATACATGGCAAAGCAAAGAC
>CAZNCO010000859.1:0-1910 GCA_964571345.1 uncultured Ohtaekwangia sp. | reverse complement strand
ACATACTTCAGTCCACTAGAAATATAACCGCTCGTTTGGCCATTGATGTAGCCTGTTTTAAGACTCTGACGAACAGAGTTTAGAGCGGCAATGGCATCTATTCCATTTTGGTCGGCTATGTTAGAGGCAGATTGGCGAGCCAAAGCTTCAGCCAGTATTAATTGATTTTCATAGAAAGTTAACCAAGGTTGTGGAGCATTTGCCACAAACATACCATCAATAGTATTCGGATCTCTTCCACTCGTTTCCGCACCATATTGAAAAAAGTGAAAATACATACCGGTTTCATCTGTTTTAGCATTTCGTTTAGCCACATCCACAGTATAAACTCCAGTGCCAACAGCTGTACACATAAACCTCGGCAGATAAGCCGGATCATCAAAACTACAATCGCCAGGGCGATCATAGTCGAAGAAGTCAAAATTGAGGTTAAAGTCCACCTGATAAGCTGTTCCATGTGGCATCAGCATGTCTCCGGCAGGGGAACCAATACCTAGAGTCGCTGCCGCAGCTGCTTTCGCATAGTCTTTCGTGTGAAGGTATAACCTTGCCTGCAACGTCTTGGCTGCGGCCTTCCATTTAGACGCATCATTATTGTATATAAAATCTCCAGAAATATTACCTGCTCCACCAAGGTTCGCAACAGCGTTGTCAAGCAAAGAAATCAGGGCAGTGTAAATACTAGCTTGGGCATCATACTTTGGAGTTGGATTATTGGGGAACCCAAATGCCTCAGAATAAGGGACATCTCCCCATAATGATATCAATTTCGTAAACAAAAGGGCTTCCATAACTTGGCCAACGCCCAGATGCTTCTGATTATTTACAACTTTCGCTTTTTCTTGAATAAGCCTAATGTTAACACCTGTGTTATAGTAGTTTCCCCAATCAAAAGTGCTGGCAGCTACGGTATAGTTCCAGAAACCTTGATGCTGGCGGCTCTGACCCAGTAATTGGCCACCCCACATGTAGGCAATGCGCACGTCAGTATCTTCATGCAAAGTTCCTAAACCGACTAGTGTACCTGTTGTCAAGGGACCAATATTCACTTGCGATGGCAAGGGAGAGTTGGGGTTGTTCTTTATGTCGTCAGGATTAAATAAATCACTGCAAGACGACAGGATAATAATTGCGAAAACAACAGTCATTATCCTATTTATTAGATTGAAATTTTTCATACTCATTTCTTCAAGGCTGTTAATAAGTAATCTTTATGGTGAATAATACAGACCTGGTAGAAGGGTTTGTAAACCAGTCAGAACCACGAGCCAGAGATGCACCAGAGATGTTTGTCTCAGGATCTACGCCACGATAATTGGTCCATAGGGCAACATTTCGTCCAGTAAGTGTAAAGTCAACTGAATTTAATTTGGTCGCTTTCTTAAACGCGGCACTTCTTAGGCTGTAACCAATTGTAATTTCACGAATGCGGGTTGAACCACCATCTTCTGAGAATTGTTTTGCCGAAGACTGGTTAAACGAAGTTCCTGGACCTTTGTACCAATCTTGTGTTAAAGCTACTGGGCCGCCACCAAAATCTTTAATCTGACCGCGGAATGTGGTGCCACCAGGAATTATCAAACCGGAATAAGTCTTGATACCACCCGCTGGGGCAACTGATTCGATACCATTATCAGCATGAGTGCCAAAAGTATAAAGCGCGCCACGAGTACCGTTCCAAAAGTCATTCCCAAATACTTTATCAACCAATACGTAAAGGAATAATCCCTTATAATCGATTCTGGTACTTATGCCAGAGCGCCACATCGGATTCGGGTTTCCAATAACTTCATTTTGAATTCCATCTTGAGGGAATCCATTTGCATCCAAAATATATTTACCCTTATCATCATGCAAGAAATCTGTTCCATAAAATACTCCGAAAGGCTGACCTTCGATCAATGATTGAC
>CAZNCO010000858.1:0-1915 GCA_964571345.1 uncultured Ohtaekwangia sp. | reverse complement strand
ACTGCCTAGAACGACAAATGAACGGCAGACGACAAGGTAAAGACTGGGTGAGGACTGGGTAACCACTGGATTGATACGAAGTCACAAAACAATGCTTGTAGATAGTTGTATAAGAAATGTATGAAACGGAATATCACTTCAATATCACCACGGTAATCCCCGCCCCTCCCCGCTCTACGTGTTCGTCATAGAAGGAGGCTACCTGCGAGGTAGATTTCAATTTGTCGCGCACTACTTTACGTAAAATACCTTCGCCCTTGCCGTGAAGGATTTTTAATTCACTTTGTCCGAGGAGTGTAGCATCATCAATGAACTGATCGAGCATAGGCAACACTTCCTCCGCACGCTTGCCCCGCACATCCAGCGTATTCACAAACGAAGATTGCTTCTGCATAATGTTTATTCCTAACGATCTTACCTTTGAGAAAATGGCAGGTTCCACCAGATCGCTTCGCACAAGTGAGTTCAATTTCACTGTTGAGCGCACGCTACCAAACTCCACTACTGCATTATTTCCCTTTATCTGCACCAGGTTGCCTGTTACCTCCTGCCCTCTTATACGCACCTTGTCGCCTTCTTTCAAGATTACTTCGTTCGTGTCCGTTTCGCTTAAAGATGATGATTGCTCCGGTTTAACTTTTTCAGAAAGCTGCTGCAGACCCTGGCGAACTTTTCGAGTTTCTTTTTTCTCAGCTTTGTTTTCCTGGATGTGACGGATTGTCTTTTCAATCTCGCGATTAGTTTCTTTCAACAACAGCGCAGCTTCTGTCTTCGCTTTATCGAGGATACTTTTTTTCTTCGACTCCAGCTCAGTGCTCATCTGTTTGTAGCGGTTCAGCTCCTCGTTTAGCTTGCGCTCTTTGTCCTGCATTTCTCTTTGCTTGCGCGAAAGTATTTCACGCTCCTCTGAAACAGACTTGATCAACATCTCCAAACCCGTAAGGTCTTTACCAATGATCTGCTCCGCTCCTTTGATCACTTCCTTTGGTAAGCCCGTGTTCTTCGCAATCTCCAGGGCAAACGAGCTTCCCGGCTTCCCGATTTCCAATTTGAAGAGCGGTAGCATTTTCTTCGTATCGAATTGCATCGAACCATTCCGAATATCCGTACGATTGGAAGCAAATACTTTGAGATTGTAGTAATGAGTAGTAGCTAAGCCCCAAACTTTTCTATCCAATAAAGTAGATAATACAGACTGCGCAATACCTCCACCAAAATTAGGATCCGTGCCCCCTCCCAATTCATCCAGCAACACCAAAGAACTTGATCCACCGTGTTGCAAAAAGAAACGCATGTTTTTAAGATGCGAACTGTAAGTACTTAAGTCATTGTCGATCGACTGCTGATCACCGATGTCAAGAAAAATTTCTTTAAATATGCCAAACACAGACTGCTCGTTCACGGGCGGCAGCAAGCCACACTGCATCATATATTGAATAAGTCCCACCGATTTAAGACATACCGACTTACCTCCGGCATTTGGGCCCGATACCAAAAGAAAACGTTCCTGCTCATTAAGATCTATCGTAAGCGGTACAACTTCCCGCTTGCCTTTTAGGCTCAAATACAATAGCGGATGTCTTGCCAATATCCAATCGATCATCGGCATATCTTTTACTACGGGCATCGATGCATCAATATCCCTGGCAAACCTTGCTTTTGCCTGGTGAAAATCCATCACACCCAAGTATTGAAACGAGTTGACCAACTCGTTCGAATGCTGGCGTAGCATTGATGTAAGTTCAATCAAAATGCGAACAACTTCTCTTCGCTCGGCATGAAGCAGATCACGGAGTTCGTTATTCGCTTCCAAAGTTTCTGCTGGTTCGATATAAACGGTCTGACCCGTAGAAGACTCATCGGCAATAAAACCCTTTAGCTTTCTTTTGTGTTCCGCCAGCACAGGAATTACCAT
>CAZNCO010000857.1:0-1925 GCA_964571345.1 uncultured Ohtaekwangia sp. | reverse complement strand
CGGACTTACCGTTGGGTTCGGTTTTTCCCCAGACGACCGAAGGCTTCAAAGCACCAATGGCATAAGCACAGACGGTATTTATATTTTAAAATCTCAACGCGCAGGGCTAGCCTGGCAAAAAAGTCTTCCCAAAAATTTCAGTTTTACCATCACCTTCAGCATGGTTCGGCAGGAGTTGTCTTTCACTCAAGATACCTACACCTGGATCAGCAGCCCTTCCCTATGGGTGCGTAAGAAATTTTAAGTCAGTTAACCATATGAATACTCACGCCAGTTCTTAAGTTAGTTACTGTCATTGCCGCTTATCGGACTAGATTTCCAAAAGTCGCTGAAACTGAATTTGATTTAAAAAGTTATTATTACTTTCAGAGTTTTATTAACGCGTGCCTTGTATCCATAATTAAGATGAATGCCTTTTGTTCCAGGTTACTATTAAGATCATAACAGCATTGATTCTAAGTTGGCAGTTTATTTAATCTGTGAATCACCCATTGCTATTTATAACAGCTGTCAAACAAACTATGTGCGATACGTTGATCGTCCTGCCGGCCTTAGTCGAAGATGGAAAATGTACATTTGCTAAAAACTCTCATCGCGAACCCAATGAGGCGCAGACGGTAGTGCGCTATCCTGCTCAAAAACATCCTCCTTCGATGTTGCCATGTACATACTTGGCGATACCGCAGGTAAAGGAAACTTTCGGAGTAATCCTTGCGAAACCTTTCTGGACCTGGGGCGCAGAAATGGGTGCCAATGAATGCGGTGTAATCATTGGTAACGCACTTGTTTTTACAAAAGTAACTATTGAAAAAGGAACGAAAAGTCTGACAGGCCTTGACCTGGTTCGCCTTGGCCTTGAGCGCAGCAAAACCGCAATACAAGCCATACAGGTAATAACAGAACTACTTGCTGAATATGGCTCAGATGGTTGTGTGGGGTACGAGAACAAAATGCTATATGCACACCACTCGTTTATTATTGCAGATCCCTTCGAGGCATGGGTGCTGGAAACGGCCGGTCGGGAGTGGGCTGCTGAAAAAGTAAAAGATTGCCGTACAATATCAAACGGTCTTACCATCGGAACCGGCTATGACTTAATTTCACCCGGAGCGATAGAGCTGGCTCGTAAACATGGATGGCTTAAACCTGGCGAACCATTGAATTTTTCGGAGGTCTTCTCATTAAAGGAAATGGATGAAATCACCGCCTGCCATGCAAGGCGTGAGGTAACACAGCTGGGCATCAACCGAAGAAGCCGATTTCACTTGCGGGATGCCTTCAGTATTTTGTCTAATCACCAAGATTCAATTGACTTCAGACCAGAGCAGTCCACCGCAAAAGATGTGTGTATGCACGCCACCCGCAGCAACCCAACTCAAACGGTAAACTCAATGGTAATACAAGTTGATAGTTCCATGAAGCCGGAGGTTTGGGTTACGTGCACCTCCACCCCTTGCCTTTCATTCTTTAAACCAATTTCATTTGGCACAACTGATTTGGATTTCCTTGGCACTGCCAGCGCTTATTTTGATTCTTCCTTTTGGTGGACCGTGGAACGTTTCCACCGCCTGGCAAACCATAATTACAAATTGGCCCTTGAATATGTCGAAGAAGAGATGAGGCCTCACTTTGAAAAAGCGATGGACGCCACACAACGCTTTGACGAACAGGCGAGCATCCACTTATTTGAATTCCATCGGCAGGCAGCGATAACAGGTTTTGAAAAACTGCGCAAACGTATTCGAACTTCATTCTTTTCCATGTCGGGATTGTATTGGAGAAGTTTGAATAAGAAGGCTAACTTATCTTTTAGCAAGTAGTCATAATTTTACCCGTTAGCTGGTGCCCAACCAGCGACCCGTGCCGATACTTTGTACTAACCCCCTATAAGACTGGGCAATAATCTGAAAACAGATTAGTAACAG
>CAZNCO010000856.1:0-1927 GCA_964571345.1 uncultured Ohtaekwangia sp. | reverse complement strand
TCCAAGCATGGCTTTTTTTTGTGACGGTGATAAGGAAAAATTAAGTTCATCTTCTTTATTTTTGATAAAAGAGGCCACCTGAACGGGTGATGCAATGGGGTGAATGGCATTTTTTCCTTGCTCCATCCGAGAAAGGGTGTCACTTTCGAGTTGCAATTGCCAGGGCGTGGTCAACATCGGTTTTTGTGTCACAGGATGCTCTGCGCAATAGAGTTTTTGGCTGCGAATTTGGTGCTCAATCGCTTGATTTATATAACACTCATCGACCACCCAATCAGAGGCAATGAGGTGTTTTAGCGCATATTCTTTAATCTTCTGAGGCGAAAACACTGCATGTTGCTGACTGACGGACTCAATAGCAATGGTGACTGCTTCATTACCCTTAATCGTTTGAAATTTTTCTTTATCAAAAAATTTATGCAGAACGGTTTCTTTGATGCGCGCAAAAAGGTTTTTAGGCTCTCTCGCCTGATCCACAAATTTTAGAGCATCAAAGCCAAAAGATTTACAAGAGGTTAAAATATCGGTTCTCCACTTATCAAAATCAACAATTTCCTCTTTGTTCATTTTCGTTCGTTGCGTTGCCCTGCTTGCCGCTCGTGCACCTTGAAGACCATGTTCTTCCATGTACTGCTCAATGTCTTCTCGGCGCGTGGAAAAAAATGCACGCACTTCTTTAGGTACGCCTTTAATCTCCCAAAGTCCATCCCCTGTTGTTTCCAGGGTATAACCAAGTTCTTTAGTTAAATTGCCTAACTTGTTCCTGAATTTTAAACCACCGTAAATATGATTTTTCATAATTTGCTCGACAACGCCTCGCTCAGCACTCATGTCTGAGGCAAGTGATCGCCATTTTCCATCTTTGCATTGCGTCATGTTCATGGCTACCAAATGAACATGAGATAGAGGCTCATTCACTCGTGAATTAGGCTGACGAAAGGCCGCTATCACAAAGTTTTTTGTATCCACGTACCCAATTTCACCATTGATCATCAATCTTGCTTGGGCGAATTCCTGCTCCATTTCAGCCACAAACCATTCCACGGCTTTATCCAAAGCTTGAGCGAGTCTTGTATCGGCACCACTTTCTAAAAGGATTGAAAACGATTTTGGTGCAGATACCGTCATATCAAATCCAGGGCGATGCTGGATGCCTTCTTTATCGATTCGGCCTAATTGGGTGCCATCAGGAAGTCTGCCTTCGAGAAGTGCCAACATCACCTCTTTTTCAACTAATTGATTATGAAGCGATAATGCTTTTGCCCCCTCTCCCAGCCAACGGATGCTTTTGGAGTCATTGGCATAATAATTCACTACATTAAGATAATAATTGGCCGAGCCTGACGCACTTTTAAGGGGCTGAATACTGAGCATGGACATCCTCCTGATTGTTTATAAAAATTCTGCTGGTTCGTGCATGAGCACTTCGGCTTTTTTCTTACGTTTCCCTTGACTGGATTTGCGTTCCGGTGGTTTGGATGACGCGGCTTCTATCTCGTCTCCTGTGCTAGACTCCTCAGGTGCCACATCAACTACTTCCTCAGATGACCTCATCGGCTCAATAACAGGCATTTCACGTGCGACAAATCCTTGTAAATGAATGGGGCGTTTTTGATGCATGAGTTCAAGCTGGGTTACAGGATAGGTGCCTGGCAGACGAACAAAACAATTAAGGTCTTTTAGTTCCAAAATTTGCGGATAAGAAACAATGGGGCGTGTCACACGCTGACTGCCCAGAGAAATACCATCGCGAATAGAATTTGCCCCGTAGGAATAGTTTTCACGGGATTCCTCAATTTCTTCTTCACCAAGTTCTGAGGCCACAAGACGCGCCATATCAGCACTTGGACTTCTAAAGAAAAAGCGCGTATTAAGTAAGTCAAAGAGTTCCTTGGCACCGCCTGCTTGCCCATACACTTTAGTAAGC
>CAZNCO010000855.1:0-1928 GCA_964571345.1 uncultured Ohtaekwangia sp. | reverse complement strand
CCCTTCGTATCCATGGTATCAATAGTAGTCATTGACTGGATGCGAATAGGATTTTTACCCCCCATAGGCACATCACCAATATTCACCACACAAGTCTCCCTGCGGCTGTATTTGGTCAGGCTATTGCAATAGTTTCTAAGCTGTGTAATCTGGTCAACCACAAAATTGAAGTTTTGAACAAAGTTAACCGATAAACAGGTATTTTGGTTTTACTTTTTATGCAAAACCCACAGATCATCGTAGGTAATGCGGTTAGAATCAACCATTTCGCGTACAGCATCTAAAAATAATTCTTTATCGCGAGGCGCCACGGCCACCTCCAGATCGTCAACGTTCATGGGCTTTTGTGACAACAAATAAAGAATCTGCTCCTCATAATCATTTACAATTGCCCCGCTTTCACTTTTCTTTTTGGCAATGCAAACATCACACAGACCACAGTCCTTGTAGGTAGTCTCATTAAAATATTCCTGGATCACCCGCATACGGCATTGATGTGTCTGTTCAACATACGTGATCATCTGTTCCATCTTATTTAAATGAAGATCTCGTCTTTCGTCCAGATGTTTTCGGTCGATGGGAAGATAATCTGCATCCTGACGGGGCAAAACAAAAGTAATCTGTGGTGAATCGGATGCTTGCTCATAGGCAATTACTTGCTGACGTTGCAACCGGTGAAGAACTTCCTGTGCTTCCTGCACTGTAATCCTTAAGCTCTTGGCCAACTGACTCTCGGAAATAGGAACAAACTCCGAAAATAATTCTGCGCCAAACAACCTAAGCAACGACTTGATTACCGGATCAAATTGTGCGTGTGCTACCTGGTATTCATAAATTTTCTTCTTGTCGTAAAGAAAATGAACGCGCGAGGGCCTGTAAAAGCTTTCACTTAGTTGGATCAGCCCACTCTCTTCCAATTTCTTCAATGCAGGATAAACCGCTGCTGTCTTGAAGTTGTATTGTTTGCAAAATATTTCCAGGTCAAAATCAAAAGCTTCTGCTTGTCCGCTGCCCAAGGCAAGCTGGTAGATATTCGCCAGCGCCTGGTAGACTTTCTTCAGATACTCAATTGTTGGTTGGGATTGAATTGTCTTGTTTCTCAGCGACAAAGCGTCTACCTCATGAAAGACCACCACCGCATAACTTCTCTTTCCATCTCGACCTGCACGACCGGCCTCCTGGTAATACGCCTCCAGTGTTTCAGGAATATCCAGGTGAACGACCGTGCGCACATCGGCTTTGTTGATGCCCATGCCAAATGCATTGGTAGCCACCATTACCCGTGCATTATTTTCAATCCACTCGCGTTGCCGCATCACACGATCTTCATATGAAAGGCCTGCATGATAAAATGTTGACCGGATCTGATTTCGGATAAGAAGCTTCGATAAGGTCTCGGTTGCTTTTCGCGACCGCACATAAACAATGGCAGAGCCTGGTACCTTTCGCAAAATCTCAATCAATTGTTTTTCCTTGCGTTCTGTCTTGCGAACTACCAGTGATAAGTTCTCCCGCGCAAAGCTTTTTTGAAAAATCGCTACTGGCTTCCTGAGTTGCAGTTTTTCGATAATATCATCCTTTACATGTTGCGTAGCCGATGCGGTCACAGCCATAAAAGGAACGCTAGGCTTCCATTCTTTCAACTCAGCAATCTGAAGGTACGGTGGCCTGAAATCATAGCCCCACTGTGAAATACAATGTGCCTCGTCAATCGCCACCAGGTTAACATTCATTTTCTTGAATCGCTCAATGAAAATTTCAGTCTGAAGTCTTTCGGGAGAAACGTAAAGAAACTTCTGTTTGCCATACACGCAGTTATCCAGAGCGATATCAATTTCCTGGTGACTCATGCCTGAGTGAACAGCAAGGGCAGGAATGCCTTTTTGTTTTAATTGACTAACCTGATCCTGCATGAGTGCAATCAGCGG
>CAZNCO010000854.1:0-1931 GCA_964571345.1 uncultured Ohtaekwangia sp. | reverse complement strand
ATGATTGAGGGGCATACTGACAATGTTCAATTCTCCAAAAAAGTTGAACATCTAGAAGACAACTGGGATCTAAGCGTGCTTCGCGCTACATCTATTACAAAGATTCTCGTAAAAGCGGGGATGCCTCCTCTTCAGGTAACAGCAGCTGGCCGTGGCGAATTTTCGCCCGTAGCACCAAATGACAATGCAGCCAACAAACAAAAGAACAGAAGAACGGAAATCATTGTCACTCCGAAACTAGATGAATTGTTTAGAATTTTAGAATCCAACTAACAAAAGCAATATGAGTCGGCTATTTGGTTTACTGATTATCATTGTTGATGCCATCATCATTTTAGAAATCCTACGAGGCAACAAGGATTTGGAAAAGAAAGTACTCTGGATTATTGCGGTTGTCTTTCTGCCGGTGCTTGGGCCTATCCTTTACTATGTAATTGGCAGAAAATGATATTCTTCGTCCCAATAGAATCATCTTAGTAAAAGCCGGCCAAATGCCGATTCAACAAACTTTTTGTAATTAGGACCGATCGGAAGCGAAATCTTATCTAAGACTACTTCTTCTGCATTGTAAGATGAAATTTTTTCCTTGTTCACCAGATAAGAGCGATGAATCCTTAGAAATCCACTTGATAGTTTCTTTTCAATTTCTCCGATGCCCATTTTAGTAATCACTTTTCCTTTTACTGTGTGAATGTAAATGTACTCGCGCATACTCTCCACGTAGATAACTTCGTTGAATAAAACTTTCACCATGTTTTTATTCACGTTGAAAAAAGCAAATGAATTTGAGGTGGACTCAGTGCCATTCATTTGAAAAATAAATTTTGAATCTGGTTTCTGAGCAACGCGGTTTACAGCTTTTAAGAAACGATTGAAGGAAAAAGGCTTAAAAAGGTAATCTCTAACATCCAAATCAAAAGCTTCAACCGCATACTCTGAATAGGCAGTGGTTATAATTACTTGGGGCAAATTCTTTTTAATTCTCAAGAATTCCAGACCCGTTAGGAGCGGAATCTGAATGTCCAGAAAGATAAGATCCACCTCGTGATCCGATAAATAGTCGAGGGCAGTCATGGCATCTTCAAATGTCTCTCTCAGCTCAAGCCATTCCACTCGTTCCAAAAAGGATTTTAAAACATCCTGGGCAGGCGTTTCATCCTCAATGATTATGCAACTAATTTTATTCATAGTTAGTTTTTGCTGGTATTTTTAGATCGACAACAAATTTGTCGTTGATGTTTTTCGTTTCAAAATAAAAGTCAGAACCGTACAAAAGATGAAGCTGTCGTCTAACCGAGTTTAAACCTTTTCCATGGGTGCCCTCGATCTTTTCTTGCTGTATAAAATCATTTTCCATGTAAAGTTTAATAAAATTACTGTCAGACTTAATTGATAAATTTATATCTATTTTTCCTCGCTTAGAGGACAATGTGTGTTTACAACTATTTTCAACGATTGGTAAAAGAAGTAGAGGTGAAATATAAACCGTCCTACCCAGTTCGATATGATAGTCAAGTTGCAAACGATCGCCATGTCTTAGTTTTTCCAATTGAAAATAGTCCTCAATTACTTTTATTTCATTTTCTACTGGGATCAATTGCTTATCGCACTCCTCGAGTATAAAACGCATTAGGTTAGATAACCTTAAAATTATCTGCTCACTCTTACTTTCAATTCCACTATTGCTCTTAACAGAATAGGAATAGAGAGTGTTGAGTGTGTTGAACAAGAAATGGGGATGCATTTGTGCCTTCAAAAAAGCCAGCTCTGCTTTCTTTTTTTCTTCAATCAAGTGCTGTTCCCGGTTGAACATTTCAGACCGGTTTTTCATCATCTTAATTGCTATCGCCAAACTAATTCCGGGTATCCAACGAAAAGTATCCCGCACGATTTTTTTGAAGCTCCAAATGCCTGTCGATAGAATATAGTCT
>CAZNCO010000853.1:0-1931 GCA_964571345.1 uncultured Ohtaekwangia sp. | reverse complement strand
GCTTAGTGCTGACCTTCGCGGAATTGATTCTCACGGAGTGGCGCGACTGTCAGGTTATGTGCGCCTGTGGGAAGCTAAACGCGTCAATGCAAAACCAAATGTTCGAATTGTTCATGAAAGCCCCAGCACAGCGGTTGTCGATGGTGACGCAGGACTTGGTTTGGTCGTTGCACCGTTCGCAATGCAAGTGGCGATCGAAAAAGCAAAAGTTGCAGGCACTGGTTGGGTAGCCGTAAAAAATTCAAATCATTTTGGTATTGCAGGCTATCACGCAATGAAAGCCTTGCAACACGATATGATTGGCATGGCAATGACGAATGCAAGCCCGCTGGTTGCTCCAACATTTTCCGTTGAACGATTGCTTGGAACGAATCCAATTTGTGTGGCCATTCCCGCCAAGGAACAACCTCCTTTCGTTGCCGACTTTGCTACGACAACTGCTGCAAATGGGAAACTCGAAATTCTTCAACGCAAAAATCAGGAAGCCCCCGCAGGTTGGATTCAAAAGAAAGACGGCTCGGTTTCTATCGATCCTAATGAATTAAAAAATGGAGGCGCATTAATTCCATTGGGAAGCGATCGTGAGCATGGAAGTCACAAAGGTTTTTGCCTTGGAGCCTGGGTAGATATTTTTTCTGCAGTATTAAGTGGTGCAAATTACGGTCCGTGGGTTCCTCCGTTTGTAAGTTTCCTTGCGCCACCAGCCAATCCTGTTGGTGAAGGTATTGGCCATTTTTTTGGGGCGATGCGTGTGGATGCTTTCCGGCCGGCCGATGAATTCAAATCGCATATGGATAACTGGATCAAAACTTTCCGTTCAGCAAAAACGGTGGACGGTCAGGAGAAAGTAATTATACCCGGAGATCCGGAAAGAAAATTTGAATCGCTCCGCACGAAAGAAGGAATTCCTCTCAACCCAAAAGTTTACGAAGATCTGGTTGAACTGGGAAAAAAGTTAGGGGTGAAGTTAGAATGAGAAAAAGACGCGAATTACCCACGGAGAACTGAAGACTCCATTCGTTTTATAAAGCAAGTCATACATCGCCATTGCATTTAGTGCACTTCTTCTTCCAACAGGTTGAGCGTATCCCGCACCAACGAGAAATCGATCATAATATTGGCGTGGAATAGTCCTGTCATTGGGAGCGAGAGAGCTGATTCTGTCGTACTCTGCCTGAATAAAAAACTGTTCAAAATAATATCTAAGAAAAGGCGCGTACCCAAACTGCTCATAAGAGACGCCAAGATCAGTATAACTATACTTGCTGTACATTAAATTAACACCAGCTAAAAATTCAGGCTTAATGCGATATCCAATGGTAGGCAATATTGAATAGTAGCTGTATGCTCCATAAGGACCGGACCCTGCTCCAAGACCACCACCTCCGCTGAAATATAACTTGTCCATCACAGAAGGCTTGTCACCATTATCATTGTTCTTGTTATACTGTGCCTGTGAACCAAGAAAGGCACTAACAAAGACTATCAAAAACACGTACTTGCTCATACTATTTTAATTTTCTTGAATGATGAATACGTCTTCGGTCGGCTTCTTCATTAGATATTTTTCGCGGGCAAATTTTTCAAGCAATTCTTTGTCAGTCATCAGCTCTTCCCGATCCTTTTCTACTTCAGATATCTTTTCCTGGTAGTATTCTTTTTCGTTCTCCAACGAGTTCAATTTGCTGCTTATTCTGAAACGGGAAATCAGGTCGTTCGAATCCAGGAATATCATCCACACTAAAAAGGTGA
The DNA here is from genome assembly GCA_964571345.1 of uncultured Ohtaekwangia sp. Taxonomy (GTDB): domain Bacteria; phylum Bacteroidota; class Bacteroidia; order Cytophagales; family Cyclobacteriaceae; genus ELB16-189. The sequence continues at coordinate 179 of CAZNCO010000853.1, read as the reverse complement.
AGCCAGTAACAAAATAAAAATTACGAAAAATGGGAGGTAAGCTCTTAATCATAAGTTTAAAAAATGGTGCTACGAAGGTAAAGATTTTAGAATTAAAATCAATTGATGATCACCACATTGTAGCTTTTTTCGGAATTTCCAGCTGTCATTCGCAACAAGTACAAGCCGCTGCCCCATAC
>CAZNCO010000852.1:0-1933 GCA_964571345.1 uncultured Ohtaekwangia sp. | reverse complement strand
ATGTGATACTTGGTGAATGAGTGCCCGCATTTGACTTAAGACGATGAAATTTCTCATGAAGGGCTGTGTTTGTTATGACCATAGACATTTAATTATCGGCAAATGAAACGAAATACTAATTATAATTCAAGAGTGAAAGTCATGCTTTGGCAAAGCATTTGTCAGGCCTATGACTGGTAGGCGAGCTCATGCTTTACTTTAGGCGGTTGTTGTTCTTCCAGGATGAAATTAATGTAATATTCAGTTGGGTTTTCTTTTTTGATGATTTGAGCCGGGTTTCCCAAAACTACCGAGTTGGAGGGGACATCAATGTTTACAAACGAATTGGGGGCTATTAAAACATTTGAGCCGATAGTGATTTTGCCAACAATGGCAGCTCCTGATCCGATCCATACTCTATCTCCAATCGTTGGCAGGCCTACAATACCATTTTTAAAGTTTCTACCAATGGTCACACAATGTGCCACGTTACAGTTCTTGCCTATTTTAACATGGCCGATAATTGTAGGACCGCAGTGATCCGAAAGAAAGAAACCTTCACCTATTTGAGCATTTGAGTCGATTTCATATCCGTATTTGATCCTGTATCTGCGCTTGAGTAAGCGAAAAAAAATGCCTAATGGTGATTTCTTTTTCATGGATGTCAACCTGAAAAAAAATGTGTACCGAAATCCTGGCTGGAACCATCCTCTGATAAATCCGATAGCTCCCTTCAGTCCATTATGCCGGTACAAGTCGGTCTGAATGGTGTGATACATTGAAGACGAACAATAGATGTGTCAAATGTAATGAAAGGCAAACGCCACAATCTTACGATGCCTAGTAAAGTTTGTCAGCTTTATTTCTGATTTTAATCAGGTTTCAAGGGGTTGATTCCAAACCTTGTTGAGCGATAAATTCAGACAAGGAACCTGAGTAGCTTTTGTAATTGAAGGATTTTTGTCCTAGTGCGTGACCGTTGGCCGCAATTTGCTCTGCCTGCAGCGGGTTATTTAGAATTAATTTAAGTTTTTCTGCAAAATCATTCACGTCTCCTGTTCTTGCCATCAAAGCGTTTACACCATCCTGAAAATAATCAACGATCGCTCCTGAATCTGACGTTATAATTGGTCGACCTGCGGCTGTGTATTCACTAATTTTAAACGGAAACCGCGCTTTGTCTTGCAGATTGTCTTGCAACGGAATCAAAAGAGCTCTCGCATTTTTGTAATATCCAATCAGAGCTTCATAAGCTAGGTTTGAAATAATTTTTATAGAAGTTTCGTTTATAATTGACTCCCGAAGCTTGTTGATTTTTTTTTGATTTCCGTTCACAACCAGGATAAGAAGAACTCCATGTGCTGTGCTGTCTGTTTTGCGGTAGGCCTCGATGATAAATTCGGCTACGTCAACATATTGTGCTGAGCCGCAATACAGAAAATAATTGGTCTCATCAGGTTTATAGCTCGTGTTCGAAAATTTGTCAAAGTCAATAATGGGGGGCACAATGATGTGTGGCTTTTGTGTAAGTGTTTTCAGATGTTCCTCAAGAAAGGAACTGATGATGATGAATGAGTCGGCATATTTGTGAAACTCTGTATCAAAACTTTTGCTGCGCACGGCCGATTTCATCGAGCGATCTTTCAAAGACGAAAAATATTCAACGTAGTCATAAACAACTTTTACGTGGAATACTCTTGAAAGAAACCAATAATATTTTAGCAAGGTCAGGCTTGACGAATATACAATGAACGTTGTGTTTTTTGTAAGGCTGTAATAAGATATCAGGAAGAATTCAACTACTGCCCCCCAAATTTTCAGTGAGTTTCTAATGATGAAGCTATTAAAATATCGGGGGGTGCAAGACGCATAAACATAATCAATCCCTTCGAAGGACCCGGCTACTCTGATATTCTCCGATTTTATTTTTTCTGCCGTGTGCGGGCCTTTTCGG
>CAZNCO010000851.1:0-1943 GCA_964571345.1 uncultured Ohtaekwangia sp. | reverse complement strand
GAATGTTTTGTCCGTGAGAATCTGTGTTGTCCGCGTCGTCTGTGTTCCATCGGCGTACAATAGAACACGGACTACACGGATTGCGCGGACTAGCACGGATTAATAAAACATGGAGGATAAATGAGATTACATTTTTTATTAACACCAAACACTCAAATTGTGCCGTTTGATTACCAGCATTTTTTAATAGGAATATTTCACAAATGGATGGGATGGAACAAGATCCACGATGAGATTAGTCTCTACTCGTTGAGTTGGCTTGCCTCGATTCGACGAGACTCATCAAGCCTGCCTCGTCGGCAGTCGGGTCAAAGCGGGTTACAAAACGGAAAGCTGATTCACAACGGGTTCGATTTTCCCAATGGTGCAAGATGGTTTATAAGTTTTTGGGATGAAGAACTGGGTAAACAATTGATCATGAGCGCGATGAAAAATCCGGAAGTGTGCTGCGGTATGAAAGTTAAAGAAATCCAAATGCAGGATACTCCACGGTTCGGTGCAAAGGAAAGATTCATTGCATCAAGTCCCATATTTATTCGAAAATACGATGAGAACGGAAAAGTAAATCATCTTACCTATAGTGATCGGGATGCGGATTTATACTTAACCGAAACGTTGAAGAAAAAATTAAAAACGGCAAATATGGATTTCGATGTGAAAGTGAGCTTTGATAAAAATTATTTCAATCCCAAGACAAAGCTCGTGAAGATAAACGGTATTGAAAATCGCGCAAGTTTTTGCCCGGTAATTATTGAAGGCAGCCCGGAAGCGATCCAATTTGCATGGAATGTTGGAGTAGGGCATTCAACCGGTTGCGGATTTGGGGCGCTAAATTAAAAATAAGTGGAGAGGACATTGGTTATGAGTCTTAAAAAAATGCTAATCAAAGGGAAAGAAGTATTTCTATTTTCCATTAGGAACGTTGAGTTCATTTCATTAACCGATATGGCTAAAGTGAAAGATGCGGACAGATCGGATTACATAATCCAAAACTGGATGCGAAATAGGAATACAATTGAGTTCATTGGTCTATGGAAAAAGTTGCATAACCCGAATTTTAATTCCATCGAATTCGATGGGTTTAAAAATGCCGCCGGCTTAAACAGTTTCTCGTTGACACCTCGAAGATGGATAAGCACTACAGATGCAATCGGTATTATTTCAAAATCCGGCAGATATGGGGGGACGTTTGCTCATCAAGATATTGCTTTTGAATTCGCTTCATGGAATAGTGCCGAATTCAAACTCTACTTATTAAAAGAATTTCAACGCTTGAAGGAAGAAAAAGCAAAAACAAAATCACTTGAATGGAATTTGCAAAGGACGTTAGCGAAGGTTAATTATAAAATTCATACGGATGCAATAAAAGAGCATCTTATTCCGCCACGCATTACCAAAGAACAGGAAAATTATATTTATGCTTCCGAAGCCGACCTGTTAAATGTTGCTTTATTTGGAATAACTGCCAAACAATGGCGTGTGCGTAACAAGGACAAAGAAGGCAACATCCGAGATTATTCGACTTTGGAACAATTAGTTGTTCTAAGCAATCTTGAAAGCATTAACTCGGTGCTCATCGAACAAGGATTACAGCAAAAAGAAAGGTTAATAAAGCTGAATGAAATTGCCATCACCCAGATGAGGTCGCTTATTGAAAACAGCACCACAAGGAAATTAAAGCAGCAAGATGTACGTGCGAATTAGAACATGGATAAGTTATCAATTAATAATTTGTGTGGCGGTAAGATGAGATCGCATTTTTATTAACGTAAGACACTAAAGTGAAATTTTCTTTTGACCGCGAGAATCTGTGTTGTCCGCGTCGTCTGTGTTCCATCGGCGCACAATAGCACACGGACTACACGGATACACACAGAGAAATGAGAACAATATGTATGTGGTAAAATATTCAGGTCCGTTTGGTTTTATAAAACCCTGGACTG
>CAZNCO010000850.1:0-1947 GCA_964571345.1 uncultured Ohtaekwangia sp. | reverse complement strand
AAGCAGGTAATATCAACATTTACCATCAGCCAAAAAATGTCTGAGATCGCTACAAAACTTTACCCTTATGGACTTAGAGAAAATGAAATTTGGAGAAGAGCAGGCGGAGACCTTTCGCTGGTAAATGTAAATACATCAGGCAAAGCCCAATGGATACAAGCCCTAATTTTGATTGAAAATGGTGGTGGAGGGGAAGTAGATTTTGGATCAATAATTCAAGAAATGAAAACTGATTTCCCTAACAATGAATCTCTAAGACAACTTTAAGATTAAAACCTGATTGTGCCTGTAAATTCTCGATGCCGAAAAATCTTCCCCATCTTCCCCCCATCTTGTGAAAATCCTTTTTAGTTAGCCCACACTTTCGCCTTCGTAATCAAACACGAAGGCTATGTTCAATTCAATCTCTTGGCAAGAATTTTTAACTACCCTTGCTGTAGCAGCAGGGAGTTACTATGTTATCACCGCGCTGTTACTCTTCAGTGGAGAAATCAAATCCATCTTCACGCAAAAACAATCAAATGCAATTGACTCGGAAGAGTTAGAAGATCAAAATGATTCAAACGAATCCATCGATCTCATGGGCAAGGTCAAGTACGAGACCTTGGTAAATGTTCCACATGAAAATATAGTTGATACAGAAGAAGTAAAAACACAACCTCCACGCGAGGCGGAGGAACCTATTGAGGCAAAAGTGCTTTCACCGGAAGGCTTGCTGGTGGGTTCGGTTGCTGATCTTTTAGAAGAGATCAAAATAATTCTGAACGAATTAACCACCGGCAGTAGAGAAGAGATCATTTCGATCTTTCAATCCCTGCTATCACGCTATCCTCAACTAGTCGGAACAAACTACCAGGAAGAAATCAGTCTGTTTTTATCGGATGCACTTGCAACACACACGACTCATGGTTTCAAACCAAACGAAATCAAAAAGTGGTGGAAGGAAAATGAAAGCCAGAATGACAATCAATAACAATCAACAAAAAACAAAATTTATGAAAAGAGTAATTCAATTCACCATCAACAAAGGCAAAGCCTTGGGAGTAGCGATACTGTTCTATGCTTTGTCACTCATGGTTCCAGCCAAGGCACAAGATGGCAATGCCGGAATCAACGAAGCCACCATGAGAGTGCGAAGTTATTTCACAACGGGAACAAGCCTGATGTATGCCATCGGTGCGATCCTTGGACTTGTCGGAGCTGTCAAGGTTTATCAAAAATGGAACAGCGGTGATCCCGATACGGGCAAGGTTGCAGCCGCATGGTTTGGCAGTTGTGTATTTCTGGTGATTGTCGCAACGGTGCTCAGATCATTCTTCGGTCTGTAACGCATCAGTCACTTTGATCATTTCAAAATGAAACCGAAGCAAAACAATCCCAAATCAAATCTTGAAAACGAGATCGACCAGCTTGGAGACATGCTGGATGCCAAGCTCGCTAAAGGCGATGACGAATACTATGAAGCTTCAAAGTCGTATCGCAAAGAGCAACGGAAAGAAGAACAAGCACCACCATCAAAACGCAGAAGAGGTAAGCGAATGTAAATGTTATGAGCAGCGTATATAAAATCAACAAAGGGATTAATAAGCCCATCGAGTTCAAAGGACTCAAGGCACAGTACATCGCTTACCTGGGCGCGGGGTTGATCACACTGCTAATTCTTTTTGCCATACTCTACATCCTTGGCGTGAATATGTTTTTGTGTCTTGCTCTTATCGGCATCATGGGCATAGCTCTCTTCATGTCAGTTTACAGACTGAGCGACAAATACGGTCAATACGGATTATTGAAGAAACTCGCCACGCGCAGCCTGCCAGATTGCCTTATTGGACGAACTCGGAAAATATTTCTTGATCTATCTAAACCGAGTTAGCATGGCACATGCGGTTGATCTCTCAAAAGTATTTCCTCTTTATAAAGTAGAGCATGATTGCATCTTATCGAAGC
>CAZNCO010000849.1:0-1949 GCA_964571345.1 uncultured Ohtaekwangia sp. | reverse complement strand
GATAATAACGTTGGCTTACAGAAATTTGAACTGCCTGCACCGAAGGGAGCAGTGAAGATGATTTCGGCTGATAATGTTGCCGAGTTGGTAACGAGGTTGAAGACGGAAGCGAAAGTGTTGTAAGGATTTGAGATTTTAGAATTAAGATTTACGATTTTAAAAATAGTTAAAACATGAATTCATTAGTATTCATAGAAACATCGGAAGGAAAAGTAAGAAAGACATCACTTGAGGCCATTGCATATGCGCACGCCATGGGCGGAAGTGTATCTGCCATTGTGTTGGGTACCGCAGATGCAAATGAACTTCAATCGCTGGGAAAGTATGGAGCCACCAAAGTGTTGCACGCCAATGATTCAAAACTAGATCATCCGGTGATTCAGGTTTATGCCCATGTGCTTTCCAAAGCTATGCAGGATGAGAATGCAGATGTGTTGGTACTTGCTAATTCATCTCTGGGAACTCCCGTGGCTGCCAAGGTTGCTATTCGCGCCAACGCAAGTTTTGCATCAAATGTTGTGGAGCTGCCGAATACATCGGCAGGTTTTTCTGTGAAGAGGAGCATCTACACCGGAAAAGCTTTCGCGATTGTGGATTTGAAGAATCCCAAGAAGGTGATTGCTTTAAAGAAGAACGCAGCCGAAGCAAAAGAAATTGGCGGCACAGCAACCGTTACAAACTATGCCGTTCAACTGAATGATGCTGATTTTAATACGCACATTACTTCTACTGAAAAGGCAACCGGTGACATTCTGTTACCAGAAGCAGAGATTGTCGTTTCTGGTGGCCGTGGCATGAAAGGCCCTGAACACTGGGGAATTATAGAAGACCTTGCCAAGGCACTGCACGCAGCTACTGGCTGTAGTAAACCAGTGAGCGATATGGGATGGAGACCTCACCATGAGCACGTAGGGCAGACGGGTGTGAAAGTGGCACCGCAACTTTATATCGCTGTCGGTATCTCCGGAGCCATCCAGCATTTGGCTGGAGTCAATTCTTCCAAGTGCATCGTGGTAATTAATAAGGATGCTGATGCTCCGTTCTTTAAGGCAGCAGATTATGGAATTGTTGGTGATGCTTTCGATATTTTGCCTAAATTGACTGCTGCAGTGTTGGCAGCGAAGTAGATTATTTTTTAATTTCAATTCATTAAGTGGCACAAGCAAAGAGAATAAAACTGGAGATACTGGGGCTCTCCTCAAGTCAATCACAAACGGGGTCGTTTGCGTTGGTTTTGGGCGAAACGCAAGGCAATCGAAGATTACCCATTATCATTGGAATGTTTGAAGCACAGGCAATAGCGATCGAGATCGAGAAGATTATTCCGAATCGCCCTATGACACACGATCTCTTCAAATCCTTTTCGAATGCATTTCATTTTCATGTAGAGGAAATTATCATCTCAGATCTGAAGGAGGGAGTTTTCTTTGCCAAGATTGTTTGCAGTGATGGTCTAAAGAAAACAGAAATAGACGCACGCCCATCTGACGCCATTGCTATTGGGTTGCGTTTTGATTCACCCATTTTTACGTATGAAAGTATTTTGGCGGAGGCTGGAATTGTGCTTACCGATCAGGAAGAGGACGAAGAAAAAGAAAAGGAAGTAAAAGCTGAAACCAAGGCTAAAGTTAAAAAAGAAGTGCCGAAGAAAGGGGATGACTTTAAAAGTTATTCTGTAGACAAACTCAATGATCTTCTCAAAGAAGCAATTGATAAAGAAGATTACGAGCGCGCTGCCAAAATTCGCGATGAGCTCGGAAAGAGAAACTAACACTCAAAAATATTTCTTTCTCCAATTAATTCTATTTGATGGATTATTTACGTGGCCTTTTCGGACTAGCCTTTATTACGTTCATTGCATTTCTTCTTTCAGGAAACAAGAGAAAAATTGATTGGCGTTTAGTGGGTGTCGGGCTTCTGTTTCAGATCATCATCGGTCTGGCTATTGC
>CAZNCO010000848.1:0-1965 GCA_964571345.1 uncultured Ohtaekwangia sp. | reverse complement strand
ATGTTCATCCTGAGATCATGGTGCCACAGGTAGCCATTGCCGAAGAACTTGTGCAGGTAAAATCATTTGTGGATGAGATCAAAACGAGAATTGAAGCGGAAAGAAAAATCAAACTGAGTTTCAAATTTGGAACAATGATCGAAGCAGTGCGTGCTTGTCTGCAAGCCGAAGAAATTGGAAACGTTGCTGACTTTTTCTCTTTCGGTACAAATGATTTAACACAAGCCACTTTTAGTTTCTCGCGTGAAGATGCGGAAAATAAATTCCTTCCTTTCTATATCACCAAAGGGGTATTAAAAGACAATCCTTTTGAAGTATTGGATGCCAAAGGTATGGGCAAACTAATGAGGCTTGCAGTAGAAGATGGCCGCAAAGCAAAGAAAGGTTTGAAAGTTGGAATCTGTGGTGAGCATGGAGGACATCCGGAATCCATTCGCTTCTGCCACAGCATAAATCTTGATTACGTAAGCTGCAGTGGACCACGCGTTCCCGTGGCACGACTTGCCGCAGCCCACGCCCGTCTGGGCGATTCAAAATACACCAGCAATTAATGCTGATGTCTAGGTTGGTTAAAGGGCGTACAGGGCAACCTGTGCGCTCTTCCTTTTTAATCTGACATCTCTAAATCGTTTGCGCTTCTTTTTTTATCGAACGCATTGCAATTACCGAACAGTAGTTTTCCTTACGTGAACGAAAAACATCAGGGCAATCTCCGCAACTTGCACAAAGTTGGCGCGTATATAACGCCTTGTTAATCGTAAGTGAGACTGTTGAATAAAACGATTATGACTACATTAAAAGATACAATACGTCAGGCTTCTCTTTATACAATGAATGGTTTGGTTGACCCACGCATGATGGCTGATTATGCTTCTCCCTCTAACAAGCGTGAATCAAAGACTACATTCGGTTCTCTCTTCAGAATTCAGTTGATCTGGAGACGACTAGCCTGGAGATAAGTACGAAAGGAACTCTAGTTACCAATCAATTTCTTTTTTACCGTGGCTGCTTAAGTAAGCATTCGTTTTACTAAAATGCTTGCATCCGAAAAAACCTCTGTCAGCAGAGAAAGGTGACGGGTGTGCACTCATCAAGACCAGATGTTTATTTCGGTCTATTATTTCGCCTTTCCTTTGCGCATAAGCACCCCAGAGCAAGAACACAACATGCTCTTTTTGATCTGAGATTTTTTTTATGACTGCATCGGTAAAAGTCTCCCACCCTTTATTTTGGTGAGAGCCAGGCGTTGCAGCGCGTACCGTCAGCGTTGCGTTTAACAAAAGTACGCCTTGTTTCGACCATCGCTCGAGGTCACCCGATTTGGGAAAGGCCTTACCTAAATCGCTCTGAATTTCCTTGAATATATTTTGGAGGGACGGAGGAAACCTAACCCCCTCACGCACTGAAAAACAAAGCCCGTTTGCCTGCCCTTCACCGTGATACGGATCCTGGCCAATAATAACTACTTTCACATCATCCAATGCACAGGAATCAAAGGCCCTGAATATCTCCTTCCCGGGAGGGTAAATGGTATGTGACTGATACTCACTACGAACAAAGGAGATCAACTTACCGAAATACTCTTTGTCGAATTCATCCTTTAATAGCGCATTCCACGAGTGTGCAATTTTTACCGATACAGACATTTTAAATTTTTTCGGAAGAAAGATAAAAATTTAATAATTTTGAAATATTCAAGATATGATAGCTGAAGTAACCCAAGGCGTAAAAGTAACGGTAGAAACGGAATACCAACCTACCTATTCCAGCCCCAGTCAGTATCACTATGTGTTTACTTACCGCATCACAATTGAAAATCAGAGTGAATTTACCATACAGCTTTTGAGAAGAAGCTGGAATATCAGCGATGCAGGTTTCTCGCCCCGTGAAGTAGAAGGCGAAGGTGTAGTGGGACAGCAGCCGGTGCTCGAACCAGGACAAAGTCATCAGTATGTTTCAGGCTGC
>CAZNCO010000847.1:0-1970 GCA_964571345.1 uncultured Ohtaekwangia sp. | reverse complement strand
ATTCATTGCATGAAAAAAAATCGCTGAGCAATTCGTTTTGGCATCGGTCTTTGTAGATTAAAAAAGCCCACCCATTAATGGCAAGGCTTGGAAAAAATTACAATATTTTGCGCTTGCCTTAGTGCGGAGGCATTTTCTTGTAGAGACAATGTATCGCACACGCCTGGTTCTTATAGCTTTCATGAACGGTTGCGATCACATTTCCTTTAGGATCGAAAATTTTACACTTCTCACCTTTGCTTCCCGGCTCAATAGTAAAGACCACTACTCCTTTTTCATCGTAGAATGTTCCGTCCTTTCCAATCTTGCCAAGTTTATGCCCTTTGTAATCAGATAACTCTTGCTTTTCGATCTTGCCTACTTTCTCTCCCTTGGCATCATAAATAACACCGTCCTTGATCCAACCAAGTTTTGTACCTGCGGAGTCAAGTACATGACCAGATGAATTAAGATGGGGGTGTTTGTAGTTCTCTTGTGAGAAGACGGAGGCCGTGATAGAAAATGCCAACAGTAAAAGAGATAATTTTGATAGTATTTTTTTCATAGTATTGGGTTTTTTTAAACCATTATTGTTTAGGTATATCCAAAAATAAAACTATTATGGTTAAAATATTACCCATTCAATCAAATAAAGACATGAATTTTATCATCCTTATGGTAAAATCATAACCTCACTCGATTGCGATCAGTAACCAGAGGGCTTGAATAGCTTTTATATAGATTCTCAAGATTATGGTTGTCGTTGAATGCGACTAACTGAATGATCGTCAATTCCAGAAAATATTTTTGGAAACATGTTACCGCTTTTGGGCCGGAGAAAACTTTGTCAGGGATTTCCAATGAATAATTGCCTCGTGATTTCAACTATTGGATAATATGAACAAATGAGCAGTAATCACAGCTATAGTAGAAAGCTAAATGTTGTAAACCTTACAAAGGATTATATAAATCAACGCTCAGGCCAGGCACGTTAATTAGATTATAAATTCAAACACAAAAAAACATGGAAACAATAGAATTAAACATCCCCAACATGAAAAGTCCTCATTGCGAAATGACGGTGACTAATGTGGTGAAGTACCTGGGAGCAACAGTGAAAAGTATAGCGCCTACAAAAGCTGAAATCGAAATGACCGAAGGAATGACAAGACAAGTCGTTGTCGAGGCCATTGAAAAAGCAGGTTACAAAGTTCAATCAAACTAAAATTTTAATTTTTAGAATAATGGAAACGATCAAATTCAATACAACAATTAAGTGTTCCGGCTGCGTGGCCAAAGCAACTCCATTCCTAAATGAAGTAGCAGGAGAAGACAACTGGGAAGTAGATGTTACCGATCCTTTAAAAGTGTTAACCGTGATCGGTGATGCTGACAGTGGTAAAATAATTGAGGCTGTTGAAAAGGCTGGCTACAAAGCGGAAAAAATCTAGATGAATGTGACCAGATCAGATGACCTATAAAAATTTTATAAGGTACTCAGTGACGAGATTGTGCCGCTAAATGGTGATCACCTGAATCTAGCCATCCAGCTTGATCTCGTTCATTATTCAGTCCTGATCTGGGAAATTAAAGAAAAAGGAAGCAACGCACAGAGAAGTCATTTGTTTCTAAGCGAGTTAGAGAAGATTTTCGGAAAGTATATTGTAAAGTGAGAGTAATACTCACGGACGGCAGCCAATAAATATTTTTTTTGAAGTAAAATAAATTCGGGTCAGTTTTTATTAAGCAGCCTATAAAAATCTAAAGTCAGCAATTGCTTTTCAATGCAAAGGAAAATAATGTTGAACTGCTTGCAACAATTCATTTGGCTCAAACGGTTTGTTAATAAAATGCACAGACGAATAATCTTCGTTTGCGATTATCGGGTTTAATCCGACAAATGGAGTAAGAATGACGATTGGAGTCTGAGATAGGTTTAGTATTGTTCGCAGACTCCTCAAAAGATGGTCAAATTGGTGAGGCCAGAATTC
>CAZNCO010000846.1:0-1973 GCA_964571345.1 uncultured Ohtaekwangia sp. | reverse complement strand
AAGGTGAAGTGATAGTGAGGTTTACCGATGTATCGGCCGGGGATTATGCCATTGGCATTATTCATGATGAAAATCAAAATGAAAAGTTGGATACAAATTTTATTGGGATCCCAATTGAAGGCTATGGTTTTAGTAATAATGCAACGGGACTTTTAGGGCCTCCAAAGTTTGATCATGCAAAATTCCATACCGAGGGCAATACAGAAATTTCTATTTCACTTAAATATTTCTGAAATCATAACACCAACTTTATCTGCTCACAGCTCTCTCACCTTCCAACTACTTGTTAGCTTCATTTAAAGTAACCGAATATTAATATGTAAATTGGATTGCCCATATTAAAGCCGTACCTTGCCAAACATTTATTTTTTTATTTCTCTTTTTTCTTAATGACTTTTATTGATCGAGTATTACAAGTTCCTTCTTACGGATGGGCGAACAGCGATGGCGAATTGGTTAAACCTACCTTAAAGCAATTGTATGCCGAGGCGTTTTCGCGGGTGAATATTTTCAAAACAAAAAAGAACTGGATTCCTTTTATCAATTGGTTTACTGCTGTGTGCATGTTGCCGTTTCTCTATTTCTTTTTGTTTCAATACTTCTCGGTGCCTTTGTTGTTTGCATTCATCGTCTATAGCATGATCATCATGAGTACCCACGGCACGATCTGGTTTCATCGCTTTAGTACCCATCGGTCTTATACCTTTAGTCATCCTCTTTGGAGATTCATTACTCAAAATTTAGCGCTCAGAACTTTTGCAGAAGAAGTATATGTAGTATCTCATCATGTGCATCACCTGAGATCAGATAAGCCTGGAGATCCTTATAATTCCAATGCGGGTATTATGTATTGTATGCTTTCAGACGTGAATCATCAGAGCATTGCGAAAGATTTAAGTGAAGCAGAATACAACAAGGCTTCCAATTTTCTCAGTCATACAGGCGTGTGGAGAAATAGCTATGTAAAATATTTAAAATGGGGATCGGTAGCCTGTCCGGTTTATACCATCGGATTGCTGATTCTCAACTGGTCTTTTTGGTATGGTGTTTTTTACCTCATCGGAGGTCATGGCCTTGCTTGTGCCTTGTTCAGTGCGGCCTTGTTTTGGTTTGTGTTGGTGCGTGCATTTAATTATACCGGCCACGGTGGAGGCAAGGCAAAGCATGTGGATGGAATCGATTTTGACAGAAGCAACTTATCGATCAATCAAACACGCCCGGGACTTTTTTCTGGTGAGTGGCACAACAATCATCACATGTATCCTGAGAGTGCCCGATCTGGATTTTTACCGTATCAACTAGATCTCGCCTGGGTTTATATTTATTGCCTCTTTAAGGTGGGCGCGGTTTCTAAATACCATGATTCCAAAAAGCAATTTCTCGAACGCTTTGCATTGATAAAAAAATAGTTTTACTCTCAAACAATCACATGCGGCACAAAGCGGCTAAAGTTATCGGTCACAAGTGTATTTGATTCGCGAATGCCCATGCCGGCAGATTGTTCTCCAATAATCCAAGAACCAATTACAGAGCGGTAGCCATCAAACTCAGGAAGTATATGAAGTTGTTGATAGATAAAACCTTCATCACCATATTCTCCATCTGTTTCAGAAATCACTTCTCCGTCTTTCACTAAAATGATATTGGCTCCTTCGCGGGAAAGCAGTGGCTTCTGCGCATAACTTTTCATGTTGTGCGGATCATCAAAATAGCTTTCTAATAAATTGGGATGTCCTGGGAAAAGCTCCCACAGCACAGGAAGAATTGCTTTGTTGCTGAGGATCATTTTCCAGATCGGCTCCGCCCATTGTGTGTTTGCCGTCAGAAGCACATCACAGAATTCTTCGTTCACCATCCATTCCCAAGGATAAAGTTTGAAAATCCATTCAATGGGCTTCCCGTCAAGATCAATGAACGACTTTTTTGTTCTACCAATGTCTGGAACGCTTATGAATTTTGTTTCAATGCCAGCT
>CAZNCO010000845.1:0-1988 GCA_964571345.1 uncultured Ohtaekwangia sp. | reverse complement strand
ATATTGGTATTGTTATGCGGGTGCAACACAGGCCGATCTCACCTATCAAGGTCTAGGGGTTTGGCAAGCAAAGAATGTCACAATTAATCTTTCTTCCGTGTCTTGGGGTACAGAAGAACGGTGGAAGTATTTAGTTACATTGTTTGACGGAACTAATACTTTTCAAGAGTTTTGGGGCTATCAAAATAGTGACAGCCCAAGCCAAGGTGGAACTTACCCTAATAATATTCCAGCTAATTACCTGAATGCGTATAAAGATCCGGATGGATCTTCTGACCAGTGGAATTATTCGTGGAAGTTTGACATCCCAGCGGTTAATGGAAAATCGGTTAACTTATTGATGAAATTTCAGGCCGCGTCTCCGTATCCTTATTCCGCTCAGTATATTGTTAACTAGTATTTTATTTAGGGTTTCGGCCTTAGAGTAGTCACGATGAAATAAGTGGCCTCTGGGGCCTTTTAATATAAATTCTCAACTTGCTTTTCGCATCGCAAATAGTGCCAATATGTTATCGATAGTGAAGTCACGTTTAATGCCTTTTTGTTTGACCGCAGCGTTTATCGTTTGTGCTTCTTGTTTGCAAAATGATAATCAAATCGTAAACACCGGTAATGGAGCAACTACTTCCAAAACATCTTACAATTGGAATACCATTGCTGACAGCAGCACCAGCGCTTTGAATAGCAATTTTTGGAACCTTAACGGGTATTACAATAATGAATTTCCATCGGCTGGTAATTTTAATTACTGGCCTCAAGCCCATGCGCTGGAAGTTCTGGTCGATGCTTTTCTTCGAACGACAAATAATGCGTACTTGGATTTTATGAATAATTGGTTCGTAGGTGTTCCGAAGAAAAATGGGAACACATTTTCGGGCTACTATTATGACGACATGGAATGGATTGCACTGGCATTGGAGAGAGCACATACTGCAACGGGTGATCAAAAATGGATGGATGCAACTGTATCATTATGGAGTGATATCATTACCGGATGGAATACAAACCTTGGAGGTGGAATAGCCTGGAATAAAGGACAGTTGTCGTATAAGAATACTCCGGCAAATGCTCCAGCCGCCATTCTTTCGGCCAGGCTCTACAAGAAAACGAATAATGCTGTTTATCTCACATGGGCAAAACAGATCTACGACTGGGAAAAGAATAATTTGGTAGATGGCACAACGGGTTTGGTGTGGGACGGGATAAATCGTCTTGACAACGGGCAAATCGATAAGAGCTGGAAGTTCGCATATAATCAAGGAGTATTTATCGGTGCTGCATTAGAATTGTATTCAGTTACCGGATTACCTCAATATTTGTCAGACGCGATAAAAACGGCAGATAACTTCATAGCCGACCCTGACATGTCTCCAAATAGTATTATGCGACCGGGTGATACAGGGGATGGAGGATTGTTCAATGGAATTGGCGCTCGGTATTTGGCGTTATTGGCTTCGAACAAAGATGTGGCTGAATCGACTCGCCAAAAATATGTGAGCTTCTTAACTATCAACGCTACTCTTTTGTGGACCAAGGGAACCGACAAGACTAATGTATCATTCAGTCCCGATTTTTCAAAAACACCTCTTTCTGGAAATCCGATCTACTTGAATCCAAACTTAAGCGGATTTATATTATTCGAACAGATGGCGAGTTTAAAAAAACAGGGACTGGTAAAATGAATTTTGTCTTCGCCAAAAATCTACCAGGTAAAACTGCTGATTTGCTGCAATTCAAAGGAATTTTGTTCAAGAGAATTTAAGGACCCGTGTGAGCTATGTGGAAGTAACGGATGCGATACGTGTGAGCGGCCAATAATTTTGCACAACTGTTGGGCTTTTAGTCAAATTTCAAACCCAGAGGACAATGGTTTTCTTTAGGAAAGATCAATGGGTCAATCATATTTATTCCTGACTTCATGGTCTGTTTTCGATTTCAAATTCCCAAAATTGATTTGCCGACTAAAGGGCTAAAAAACGGTAGCAATT
>CAZNCO010000844.1:0-1989 GCA_964571345.1 uncultured Ohtaekwangia sp. | reverse complement strand
CAATATTACGATACTCCAGTGATAACTATACGTGCCATTAGTAATTTACTCGATGATGAAGGTTGTGATTTAGGGACGCAAGCCGATGCATTAGCGATTTGCGCCCAAAGATTATCCTTGTGTTTGCTTAAGCTTTTAAAAAAGCTCTCGCAACGATACCCCCTCAAGACCGAAATCTCGGCGAGGAAAAGGGGGAGTATCGTGAGTCTCTCTGAAAAATCCGCAATCACGGACATTAACAATATTCTTTCCAGTCGAGACGTTACTTTGTAGCTCCTGGCTTATTTCTTTGCAACGAACAGCTGCTGCACGCATTGATTGTGCCATCATCTCATCAAATCCAGCTTCGTCTGCTGCACGAATCAGCTTATCAGTCGGTCCACCAGGCGTCACGATGTCTGAAATTAATTGGGTGACGGTTAAGGGTGAGCTAGCATTCAAAGTTGCAGCCCCCTGCAATAATTGTTCTGCAATTTTTGAGGCAACGTCATAAGGAAGACCTTCTTCCACCAACCGATCCGTCATGGATTGCACGATTTTAAAAAAGTAAACTAGCCCACAACCTGCTGCGGGGGTTAATTCATCTAACTTATCATCATTGCTAACCCAAAATCCTTTACCAAGGACACTGACAAACTCATCAACCATTGCTTTTTGTTTCTCGGAAAGGGGATAAAATGAAGTCAGAATAGTAACGGTTTCCCCCACTGAAACGGCTGTATTAAGCATACCTCGTACAACTGAAACATCTGGATTATTCAAAGCATTCATCATGTCCCTACAGCGTAATCCCGCAACTGGAGAAAAAATAACTGTTCCCGATCTGGCTCGGACATTTCTTAAAACAGGGATGACCTGTTTTGGTTGCACGCCGATCACCACCAACTCAGATTGATCGAAAACCTGTTGCGTGCTTTTCGTTAATCGAATGTCAAATGGATTTGATTGATCATGCCTAACACTGCCGATCAATCCTTCCCGATATCCTTTTTCACATAACCTGTTGATGATTGCCCGATTTAATCGACCATTTGCACCAATCAAACCAATATTAAGATGTCTCATGCTTATATGCTCTCCCCTCATATTTATTATCGAAGCGATGCTAACACGATATTATTAAAAATAAATTTCTAGTTTTATTCATAAATATTTCAAAATATAAATAAATAATCTTATTAATTGAAATTAGTGAAAATAAAATTAGAATACGATTAAATTAAATATCAACGGTAACTTAATCAAATGAACAAAATTAAAAAAAACCTCTCTGAACTCAGTCATTCAGGACGATTCAAATTAGATAAAATTGACAAAAAAATTCTGAACATTCTTCAAAAAAATAACCAGCTTACGAACCTTCAGCTAGCAGAACAAGTTAACATCTCGCCCCCGCCCTGCTTGCGACGTGTCAGAAAATTACATGAGAATGGCGTCATTATGCGAGATGTCTCACTCATTGATCCGTTCAAAATTGAACAAAACTTAATTGTGTTTGTGAGTGTCTCCCTTGAAAAGCAAGGTGAAGATTTTCTTGAACGTTTCGAAAGTAAAATATGTGAACATCCTGAAGTAAAACAGTGTTATTTTATTTCGGGAGAAATTGATTATCTTATCCTCGTTCATACAAAAGACACCGATTCCTATAATGAATTTGCGCGCAGAGTATTTGTGAACTCTCCCAATATAAAATCCTTTCGTAGTAGCTTTTGCCTGAGCAGAATCAAATATGACACAAGCATCGCTTTAGAAGAGGAAGATGAATGAGCAGCGGAGAATCACTTTTAACGAAGAATAATCAAAAATAGGCCTGGTGCGGAATGTCAGTACAAGGACCAGTCGATTGCCTCAACACCTCGCCCCTTCAACCATGCATTGGTCTTAGAAAAGTGTTGGGATCCCAGAAACCCTCGATGCGCTGAAAGTGGAGAAGGATGTGTGGTTTTTAAAATATAATGCCGCTTAGGATCAATCATGGCGCCTTTGCGT
>CAZNCO010000843.1:0-1989 GCA_964571345.1 uncultured Ohtaekwangia sp. | reverse complement strand
GGCGAAGAAAGTGGCTAAAGTGTCGGGGCCTTTTAATTATGCTCCTAAATTTAGCTACGAAAACCTGGTTACAAATTTTGTAATTGACCAGCTCCGGGGATTCAGTATTCGACTGGAAACTCAAATGAATGACATGCTTGAGAACTATCGTTTTTACGGTGGCTTTCAGGTGGCCTGGAGTGATTTTAAGAGTGGTGATGTATTTGCAGAGTTTCAATACCTTCCGCATCGCGTTGATTTCAGCGTGAGATTTGATAGAAAAGTAATCTATTGGCAAACGCAAAGCGGTGATACCAGAAACTCAAACCCTCAACTTCAACGTTATTCTTTCCAAAAAATTGAATTTGGAGCAAGCTACCCTATTTCAGTAAGAGCTCGCGTTAGCTTAAAACCTTTTGTGGGATATACGGAGTATGTAGATCGCGGGCAAAGTATTCCGGGTAATGTGCCGCTTACATTTAAGCCTTCACAAACTCAATTCTATGGTGGAGCAAAAGCTGAAGTTGTATATGACAATTCTATTGTTACGGGTTTAAATATTATTGAAGGAACACGAGGTAAAATAAGTTTTATTGACTACGAGGGATTGGGTAACTCGCGCAAAAGCTTTGCGCAGGTATACGCGGATATCAGACATTATCAGTCGATCTACAAGGAAATTGTTTTTGCGGCACGCGGTTATGCAGGAACGTTTCTGGGAAATTCTCCGAAAAGCTATTTGCTGGGCGGAATGGATAACTGGGTAGGCAACAATACGAACTACAGTGGTTCAAAAAACCCGTTGGTCAATAGCACGACTACCTACAACGACAATCTTATGTTTGTAGAATTTGCAACAGGGCTTCGGGGTTTTGATTATGCCACGCAATATGGAAACAGTGTAGCCATGGGTAGTGCCGAGGTTCGTGTGCCTCTTGTTCGTGCTCTTACTAATGGACCGATTGCGTCCAACTTTTTTAGAAACCTGCAACTGATTTCTTTCTTTGATATAGGTTCTAGCTGGACAGGAGCGATTCCAATTGGGAAAGCAAACTCAGGATTGATTCGAGAAATAAAAAATGGACCTTTTGATATCCAGATCAAAGAGTATTTAAATCCATGGCTCTACAGTTATGGTCTTGGATTCCGCACCATGATGTTTGGATACTACATGAAGTTTGACCTTGCATGGCCAACGGTTAACTACAAGGTTCTGGACCCACGGTTGCAGTTTACACTCGGATTTGATTTTTGATTTGAAAAGCTCAGCCGATTGCATCTAAATTTTGAATACCTTAGTTACCTAAAGTTTTTATCATGATTAAATCGATGACCGGTTTTGGCCAGGTCAATTCCTCTTCATTAGGGAAGGAGATTTCCGCGGAAGTAAAGTCGCTCAACTCGAAATTTCTTGATCTGAATTTGAAGCTTCCAAAGAAATTCTCAGAAAAGGAAAATGAGGTCAGGAACATAATTTCCAACCGATTGGAACGTGGAAAAATTTCTGTCTCTGTTGATTTTCAGTCGGCAGAACAAGGGGAAAAAGTAAGGAAGTATGATGACGAGCTTTTTGCAGCGAACTATGCCGAGTTAAAAAAACTTGCCGGAAAAGTAAATGCTCGCGAGGATGGTTTATTCTTATTAGCATTGAACGCAACAGCGGAGGCGCAGAATAGTTCCGCTGAACAATTGGATCCGGCAGAGTGGGAGCAACTCTTGCAGGTTTTGAATAAAGCAATTGATGCTTGTGATCAGTTTCGCGTTTCTGAAGGAAAAGCGCTGGAAGCAAAGTTGATGTTATACATCGAATCTATATCGAAAGGTCTTGCAGAGGTAGAAAAACTTGATCCCCTTCGCATTGAGCGGGTGAGAAAGAGGATAAAAGAAGGTATCACAGATTTTTTTGGTAATGAAGGCTTTGACCCAAATCGGTTGGAACAAGAAATTATATTTTATATCGAGAAGCTTGACATTCACGAAGAACGAGTTCGACTGGCTACGCATCTTACC
>CAZNCO010000842.1:0-1991 GCA_964571345.1 uncultured Ohtaekwangia sp. | reverse complement strand
GGACGTCCTGACAAAGAGCTGGATGATGGGGAAACATTATTTAACCCTAATAAAGATCAACCGAGATTAAAGCTAACTGCCGATAACGTCAATGTGCTATTCGAAGGACTTGATTTTGAAATAAAGCCTGATGGAGAAATAAAATGGAAACATTGAAATATGATCAAGCGCACCCTCTACTTCGGCAATCCCACTTACCTCAGCACCAAGCTTGATCAGCTCGTGGTGCGGTTGCCTGCAGTGGAGAAAAATCCCGAACTACCGGAAGGGTTTAAGAAAGAAGCCCAGGCCACCATTCCCATTGAAGACATTGGTGTTGTGATACTTGATCACCAGCAGATTGTGATCAGCCAGGCGCTCATCGCAAAATTGCTCGAAAACAATGTGGCCTTTATCACGTGTAACGATACCCACCACCCTACCGGGCTGCTATTGAACTTAGACGGAAATTCATTGCAAAGCCAGCGCTTCCAGGCACAAATTGAAGCGAGTGAGCCGCTGAAGAAACAACTGTGGCAACAGACCATTAAAGCCAAAATTAAAAACCAGGCTATTGCCTTATCGGTGGCGGGAAAAGAAATACAAAACATGTTGCATTGGGCAGACAACGTGAAGTCGGGCGATACAGAAAACCATGAAGGCCGGGCGGCTGCCTGGTACTGGAAAAACATTTTCAAAGATCTGCTTACAGATGAAGATGATTTTATCCGCGACCCTGTGGGTGATGCCCCGAATCATTTATTGAATTATGCCTATGCCATCATCCGTGCCACGGCTGCACGTGCGTTGGTTGGCTCGGGTTTGTTACCTACGCTCGGCATCTTCCATCGCAACCAATACAATGCCTATTGTTTGGCTGACGACATCATGGAACCCTATCGTCCGTATGCTGATCTGGTAGTAAGAAAGATTTTGAAAGAAAATAAAAGTACCTCGCTTGATCTGACACCCGACATTAAGAAAAAACTGTTGATGCTTCCCGCGATGGATGTAGTGCTGGATGGCGAAACAAGCCCCTTGATGATTGGCCTGCAACGCACGTCTGCATCGCTGGCAAAATGCTTTCTGGGAGAATCAAGGAGGATTGCGTATCCATTAATTGAGTGAAGGGATTTTAGAATGACGATTGTTGAGTTTAATCAAAAATTCTAAAATCATCAATCAAAAATAAAACAGAATGAAAACCGATCGACTCAACGCGTATCGCATTATGTGGATCATGGTCTTGTTCGATTTGCCCGTAGAAACCAAGAAAGACCGGAAGAACTATGCCGATTTCCGAAAGAAGATGATGAAAGACGGCTTTACTATGTTCCAGTTCAGCGCCTACCTGCGCCACTGCGCGAGCCGCGAAAACATGGAAGTGCATTTGAAGCGGATCAAAAACAGTCTCCCTCCCAAAGGGCATGTGGGAATTTTAACCGTTACCGACAAGCAATTTGGCATGATGCAAATCTTCTTTGGGGGTATGGAAAAAGAAAGAGCCCCGATACCACAACAGCTTGAACTGTTTTAGCCGGGGCTCCTGCCTGAAAGATTGCACCAATTTTTTAATCCTATTTTGTTGTGTAAGTTACTGAGATAGATGCCTTTGCCGAGGGGTACTCTGTATGCAATCTTATCAAAGAACAATCTGAAAGCAAATCACAACTGGGCCGAACTTATGTAATGTAATGCCTGGTCTGTATGCAATCTTATCAAAGAACAATCTGAAAGCAAATCACAACTAATAGTGCTTATGATATCAATTTGTTTGATCTGTATGCAATCTTATCAAAGAACAATCTGAAAGCAAATCACAACAGAGTCGTTCATGCGCGATGTGATCGGAAATCTGTATGCAATCTTATCAAAGAACAATCTGAAAGCAAATCACAACCTAAGAAGTAAGACAGAATTGATGATGCTGTCTGTATGCAATCTTATCAAAGAACAATCTGAAAGCAAATCACAACCCGGGGCTTGTGATCTCATAAATTACTCTTCTGTAT
>CAZNCO010000841.1:0-1996 GCA_964571345.1 uncultured Ohtaekwangia sp. | reverse complement strand
GCGCTCACGGTTGGAACGTGCGCTGCTTACGGAGGATTCCCTGCCGGAGAACCGAACCCTTCGGGCAGCATGGGGCTAACTGAAGTATTTAACATGCTTAAAATTTCTACTCCGATAATTAATATTCCCGGTTGCCCGTGTCATCCGGATTGGTTTATCGGAACGGTAGCCAAGATACTTCTCTATGGAATGCCGAAACCAAAAGAACTGGATGATATAGGGAGACTGAAATTATTTTATAATCGTTCGGTACACAGCCGCTGTATCAATCGAGACTATCTGGATTACGAAATTTTCGCTTCCAGGTTTGGCGAGGAAGGTTGTCTGCTGGAACTCGGCTGCAAAGGACCTTTCACGTATTCCGACTGCCCGATACGTTTGTGGAACGGTAGTGTTAATTGGTGTGTCAACGCCGGTGCCCCGTGCATTGGTTGTACAGAAAAAGGTTTTCCGGATGCTCATTCACCAATCTATCAAAGGAGATAATAGCCATGAACATAATGAAAACAAAAATAACAATAGATCCAATGACAAGGATTGAAGGGCATCTCAATATCGAAGCAACTGTAGAAGGTAAAAAAGTTGTAGATGCAAAAGTCGGCGGAACCCTTTATAGGGGATTCGAGCAAATTCTGATTGGACGCAATCCGCTCGATGCTGTTCAAATAACACAACGCTTTTGCGGCGTGTGTCCAACACCGCATGCAATTGCATCATCGCAGGCAATTGAAAATGCCTTTGGAATTATGCCTCCACCAAATGGTAGGATTATTCGCAATATTATGCAAGGGGCAAATTATATACAATCTCACATATTACACTTCTATCATTTGGCATCGCTGGATTACTTTCGGGGACCCGATGTTCCACCGTTTGTTCCCCGTTACGAAGCAGACTACCGGGTTCCGCGGACAGTTCACAACGCTCTTGTTGATCATTACATACAGGCATATCAAATTAGATTGAAGGCACACGAACTTTGTGCAATATGGTCCGGCAAAATGCCCCACATGGCATCAATCATTCCAGGCGGAGTTACAATCAGACCAAGAATTGATAACATTACAACTTCCCTTTGGAGATTGAAAGAACTCAGAGAGTTTATCGACAACATTTATATTCCTGATGTTATTACGATTGCCGAAGTATATCGCGATTATTTTTCTATTGGAAGAGGTTGCAAAAGGCTTCTAACATATGGGCTCTTTGATCTCGATAACGAGCCGGATGTTCTAAAACGGCAGCGTCTTTTCCCGATGGGAAAAATGGAAAACGATATAATTGAAAATATCGATCCATCAAAAATAACCGAGGATGTTAAATCGTCCTGGTACAACTCAAAAAGTCATCTTCATCCCAGCAGGGAAGAAACGAGTCCGAATCCGTCAAAAACAGGTGCATACAGTTGGCTCAAATCACCGCGCTACGAAGGAAAAGCATATGAAGTTGGTCCAATGGCAAGAATAGCTATGGCGTATCAGCGCAAGTCAAGTCCAACAGCATACAAATTGATTGACGATACTTTAAAACATTTTCAGCTTGGAGCGGATGCATTGTATTCGGTTATGGGAAGACATATTGCGCGAGCATTAGAATGTAAACTTGTTGCAGATGAAATTGAAAAGATGATAATGCAAATTAAACTTGAAGAACCAGTATGCAACGATCACAAAATTCCCGATTCGGCAGAAGGAATGGGATTGTGGTGCGCGGCGCGCGGCGCGCTAGGACATTGGATAGAAATAAAAGGAGGAAAGATTGCAAGGTATCAGGCTGTTGTGCCAACGACCTGGAATGCATCGCCGAAAGATGATAAAGATCAACCGGGCCCGATAGAGCAGGCACTATTAGGTGTTGATGTTGAAGATACGGAGAATCCGTTTGTACTTGCCCGCATCGTGCGTTCATTTGATCCGTGCATCGCATGCGCCGTTCATATTCTTGAACCCGGAAAACCGGTTAAAAAATTTCAAATAGTTTGAGATGACCGATAAAA
>CAZNCO010000840.1:0-2006 GCA_964571345.1 uncultured Ohtaekwangia sp. | reverse complement strand
TTAGGTGAATGAGAGTACCAGTAAAACAAATCATTATTACCTTCAAGCAAACAGGAAGTATTTCCAAAACAGCCTTGATTCTTGGTATTTCCCGCCCCACAGTCTATCGTTGGCTCAAAAGAGGGAAGAAACTATCCGGAATTATTTCCTCTCAAAAACTGTCCAGAAAATCTACCAGGCCAAAAGTAATTCACTACAAGATTATTTCCTCAGTAGCTTCAGAAATTGTGGCAGTAAAAGAAAAGAAACATTTTGGAGCCAAGAAATTAAAAAGATACTTGAAGCTGTCTATTTCCTCTTCAGCAATCCATCAATTCCTCAAAAGAAAGAATTTAGTCGTCAAACAAACCAGATATCGTCGTCCCAAATTTCAAAATGGTTATGCTATGAGGCCAGCTAACACATTTTCCTTAGGCTATATCCAAATGGACACCAAACATGTAACTCCAGAAATTGGTGGATTACCATTCACTGTCTATGAATATGCTGCTATTGATATCTATTCAAGATACAAACTTGCTGTTATTTTTCCAGAGATCTCTGATGAATGTGCCTCTCTAGCTCTGGAACACTTCCTCAAATGGTTTCCTTTCCAGGTAAGCTATATCCAGACTGACAATTGCTTAGAATTTCAACAATCTTTCCAAAAAACTTGCGAGAAACATAAAATTCACCACTATTTCATTCACAAAAATTCACCCAATGAGAATGCAGTAATTGAGCGGAGTTTCAAAACCGACCAAGATGAATTCTATTTTTGGTTAGAAACTCAGCTAAAACATGTTGGAGAACTCAATGAATGGCTTCAGAAGTTTATTTTTGATTACAACACTGACAGACCACATCAATCCCTGGATTACAAAACACCGTTGGAATTTGTTAACCTACATCTAGGTGTAACGAATGTCTAGCTACCGTAAGAAGTCCTTGACAAGGGTGAAAAAATATTTCAAACTGGATAAAGATGCAAACTAAACTGCCCAAGGGATTTACTTTGATAGAGCTGATTGTTGTCATTACAATAATTGCTGTACTCTCCACTATTGCTCTTTTTGGAATCGGTAAGGTCCAGGCGTCGGCTAGGGATGTTAAGAGAGCTTCCATAATGAACGGTATCCGGACAGCCCTGGAGAGGTATTATGCTGACAATCAAAAATATCCGGTGAGCGGTTTCGGGCAAATGATGGCGGCGTTGACTGCTGGCGGATATTTGTCCGTAGCCCCGACGGATCCTAATACTGTCTGTACTACTGCTGTACCGGCAACAGGAAGCTGGACACCTTGCACTACGACCTACCCGGCTTATATTTATGATTCCAGCACCACGGCGTATAACCCTGGCGTTTCGGCAGGCTGCACTCTTACCCAGGGTTGTTATGCCCTCTGGTTAAAAACTGAATCTAGCGGAGGAAATACTATTCAAGCGTATTTAAGCCCACAATGAACTTGAAAGGGGGTGACTATGATTAAAAAAGGTTTTACATTAGTTGAATTGATGATTGTTATTACGGTTATCGCCATTTTGGCGACAATCGCGGTTGTGACTTTTACCCGGGTGCAAAAGACGGCTCGAGATTCCAAGCGTAAAGAAGAGCTACGCTCAATAGTCACCGCCTTGCAGGGGTACTATAGTGAGAAGTCTGTATATCCAGTCCAGAATCCAACACCGGCAATCACGACGACTGCTTTGACAGCTTTAGTCTCTAACTATATGGCTTCTGTGCCGGCAGGACCTGCTGGGGCAACTGGAATTAATACTAGCTATATGTATGTGTCTGATGCTGCTGGTCAGAACTTTGCGCTATGCGCAACCGAAGAGGTCCCGACAGCTACCGGTTCGAATATGTGGAAGCTTACTTCAACTAATTTGGCTGGATCCGAAGTTACTGATGCGACGTGCGCGTATCCATAAATATTGAGTTGAGGTTGGATGTGTAGTTTTATAAGTAAGAAGTCCCTCGAGAATTTTGGGGGACTTCTTTGTTATCATTAAAAGATGGTGTGGC
>CAZNCO010000839.1:0-2009 GCA_964571345.1 uncultured Ohtaekwangia sp. | reverse complement strand
AAATAGGGCAGCTGCGAAACTTGAAGTATGAAACATCAGTCATCTATAGTGAGCTCGCCTGGATCAACAAGGAACAGTTTAATTTAGCCTGGCTCTGGAATATCTTGATAAGGCGCAGGATATCTGTGTTTCCATTGGCGTCCGCAACGGTGTTTCCAAATGCAATAACATTCGTGGTCTTGTACTTTTCCTGCAAAGGAAATACGACAAAGCCCTCGAAGAGTTTAACAAATCTCTTCAAATCAGAAAAGCCATAGATAATAAATCAGCTATTGCTGCAACCATGTACAACCTGGGATTGCTGTATCAGGCTTTGAATGAAAATGAAAAAGCGTTTGCAATCCAATACGAGGCAACGAAGATAGAAGAGAGTATTCATCACATTGAAGGACTAGGGCTTTCTTACAATGTGATGGCGCAGCTTCTGATAAAACTTAACCGGCTCAAAGAAGCCGATCAGTATTTGGATAAGGCCAGTGATCTGGCGAGTTCACTTGATTCCAAGATTCTGAAAAGAAACCTATATGAAACGCGTGGCTATCTGGCCGAGCGAAGGGGAGATCTTTCGCAGGCATTGCAGTTTGAGCGAAGATACCGTGAAATGAATGACAGTATTTACTCCGAATCTGGAAGTATTAAACTGGCAGAAATGGAAACCCTTTATCAGCTGGAGGAGAAGGAGAAACGAATTCAGGAGATGGCTCAGCTAAAGAATCAGCAGGAGGAGGAGCTAGGGATTCAAAAAGCACTTACAGAAAGGCAGCGGATTATCATTGGCACTTCTGCATTTGCTATTGTGCTGTTGATATTAGCAGGCGTAATTGGTTATCAATATTATCAGGCTAAGAGCGAAGCTAACCACCAGTTAAAGAAATTGAACCGCGATATCCTTGAACAGAAAGAAGAGATACAGGCGCAATCCGAAGAGTTGCTCACCGCCTCCAACACTATCTCGTCAATCAATAAAGCACTTGAAATAAAAATAGAAGAACGCACTTACGAACTTAAACAAGCATACAAAGAGTTGGATACTTTCTTCTATCGCTCTTCGCATGACTTCCGAAGACCGATCACAACCTTTCTCGGGCTGGCAGGGGTGGCAGCTATTACTGTAAAAGACAAGGCTTCATTAGAGCTATTCGATAAGGTGAAGGAAACTGCTACTAACCTGGATAGGATGTTACAGAAGCTTCAGTCGATCAGCGATCTGGGAGGCCAGCAAATGGTCTATAAAGAAGTGTTTTTGAAAGAGTTGGTAAACGAGGTGTTGGATAGTTTTAGAGAGAGTATTGACGTAAAGAAAATTAGTGTTCAAACAGAGTTAGAGCAAAAGGCTACCTTCACTTCTTACCCGGTTTTAGTAAAGTTGATTGTTGACAATCTTGTCGAGAATGCCGTTCACTTTGCCGGTTTTGAATCTCCAT
This sequence comes from uncultured Ohtaekwangia sp., assembly GCA_964571345.1. Lineage (GTDB taxonomy): Bacteria > Bacteroidota > Bacteroidia > Cytophagales > Cyclobacteriaceae > ELB16-189. The sequence goes on along the minus strand of CAZNCO010000839.1, from coordinate 585 downwards.
TTATCAAAATCATGATAAAGGTAGATGAAGTCCAAATGGAATTGGTGGTGGAGGACAATGGGCAAGGGATACCGGAGCAATATCAACCCCGCATATTTGAGATGTATTTCCGCGCCAGCGATCGGTCAAAAGGAAACGGACTCGGCTTATATATTTCCAAAAAAGCTGTTGAAAGATTGGGCGGCTGGATAGGGTTTTCGAGCGAGTTTAACAAAGGGTCTGTTTTTGTTGTGAGGATACCCAACACTATGTGAAGGCGGGATTCACTGAAGTTTGGGCATGGCTTACGTTTCATTCACGTTGCCCAATCAATCTCAGATCGTGATTTGAACTTCATCAAATGCTGTGATCAAGAAGCATGTGTGTGTGTTCAACTGCTTTCTGAAGCTGGCTTTGTAGCTGGCGAACACACCCCGTTTTTAGCCACCTCCAAGCCACTTTCATGGTATTTACTCGGTTTCTATACTGATGATGTAACAAAACCACATCGAAGGCACTACCTGTTGCATCAGAATTCTCCGAAATTGAAATTCATTGAACGCGTGTCGAATAACTTATGCAACGAAAGATGGCTTTGAATAGAGG
>CAZNCO010000838.1:0-2013 GCA_964571345.1 uncultured Ohtaekwangia sp. | reverse complement strand
GCACTGAACCGCCACTTTTGCCAAGCCCGTGTTATGCGTAGTTTTTATTGTCATAGGAAGTTCATTAACATTTTTACTACTGAATTTACATTGTCCCGCAAGTAAACGGCAACCCATTTTTCGGCTCGATTTCCACTATGAGAGTCACTAAAATTATTTCTTCCATTGCAAACTGCATTTGTCACCGTTGATATAAGAGTTAATACTTGGTCGGGATAATTTATTCCATTTGTGTCAAGCTGTCCTTTTATAAAATTTCTGATTAGAACTGCCATTGGTGTTAATTCACTAATTGCTGTTTGAGTTGGAATTTTGTCGAGAATGAATGATTTATAAAAGCCTTCTAAACAAGTGTAAGCAAGTGTCAGAGTAAGTTCAAACTGTCCTTCATTAATTGAAGTATCCATTCGTTCAAGATAATCGGTCAACCTGTCGGCATTCCAAAGGTCTTGGGGTATTATAGCTTGTGGTCCTTGAACTAGGTTTTGTTGTCCAATAAGCTGTCTAACCGCAGCAGTTTTTACAGGGTCAAAATGCTCAACCGTTGATAAGATTGAATTTGCAATTTGTAACCTGTCGTTTTCATTTTGTTCTATAAAAAGGTCGTAATAATAATCTCTTCTACTTGTGCTTTTGTTTTGCTCTCTTCTTTGGTCTATGAAATTTTGATATGAAGGTAAACTATAATTAATTTCTCTTATTGTATTCAAAAATCTTGTTCCTCCGTAATAGGTTTCACCTTGCGTGTTTATTATTTCAAAAATGCGGTTAAAAACTGCAACCCAATTGATATTCATTTTATGAGTTTTAGTGTTTGTCTTCGTCCGTTAGTTGCTGTTCCATTTCGTCTGCAACTTTTGCAGCTAATCTAATAAGGTCGTCTAAAACTGATTGTGTTGAATTAGCACTTATTCACAGTCCAAATTGTAAAATATAAGGACTTTTACCTCCGTTAATTTGCCACGCACCTAATTTATAGGTTTCGTTTTTTTCTAATAAAGAGAACAAAGTGTTTTGTGTAAAGGCGGTTTTATCGTCCGTGATTGCAGCAATAGAAGATATTTCCCTTATTTCCATACCGCCATATTCATAGGTGTTGGAATTTATAAGCACCATTTGAGTTCTCTTGTTGCCCATATCAAATATTACCTTGAAATTCCCTTTGTCAGTAATTTCATATTTAATTCCAAGAGCAATTAGTTTGCTCTTAATTCTGTTGTCGTAGTTTGTTTCTCCTAATTGGCAGAAACCTTGAAAAGAAACTACTGTCAAAAGTAGTCCTGTCAGAATAATTTGTTTTGCTGTCTTTGTCATATTGTTGAATGTTTGTTGTGGTGTCGCAAAATTACGCATAACGGACGGGGGTTTGTGTTGTTGCGAAATGACAAGCACCATTCCACCCGTTTACAGATTAAAGATATAGAAAAGAAAGACATTGACAAAAGCACTGATTCGCAATAATTCACAAACCTTGTGTTAGCGGCTGTAAAAACAAAGAGATAGGAGCGAGGCGACAAAAAATTGGAATCAGCAATTGCAACAAAATTAAAACTGGGTTGAATAGGTCAGGCTCAAATTACGCGAAGAATAATAAAGGAATATGATGGAATAAGGAGCCAGAAGAATTTTGTTAAAGCAATGTGCTGTTAGCCATTTTTTGATGCAGTAGCTTTGCTAAGCACCTCAGAAGAAGTGTCTGGTGGAAATGCAGAAACTGTCGGTTGGATCATCAGGTACAAGAAAGCAGGTCAACCCTAAACCGAAGCACAGACTTTGCAGAAAGCAGAAAAATGACGAGCTGAAATGGGAGAAACCAACCTATAGAAAACAGGCTTAAGCCACAACTGACTTTGATTTTTATTGACGCCTAACGTTTTGCAGCTACAAGAAGTTGGCGATTTCTGAGACGATAACTGTCTGCCGCCACTGAACTTGATATGAAGCACAAAGCTTCATTTAACCACTGAACCGCCAATTTCTTGTAGGTGCTGTTATAGGCTGCCCTTCTTTGTT
>CAZNCO010000837.1:0-2015 GCA_964571345.1 uncultured Ohtaekwangia sp. | reverse complement strand
AATATGACGATGGTTGGGTGACATTCCCCTTCACTACATATGCAAAATCTCCGAATAGATACAAATTCGTAGTGCCGTTCAATGGAAGGTATTATGCACAAGGGTATGACGGACAAAGCGGATGGAAGATTGATGCTTTCAAAAACGAAACTAAGCCCACGTTTCTCGAAGGGAAAGCAGCCTTGGCAATGGCCAACGAAGCAGATGTTGAATTTGAAATTCCTTTCATTCGCTACAAAGCCAAAGGTCATCACGTGACCCTAGAAGGTATTGACACGATCGACAACAAACCATATTATAAAATACACTTGCTAAAGAAAAGTGGCGAGTCAGAAACTTACTACTTTGATGCCACTACTTATGCGTTGTATTTAAAAACGGCTGTTTCTAAAAATGCAGAACTGGAAGGCGCACCCCTCCATATCTATTTTTCTGAATACAAGGAAAGCGATGGATTAAAAATCCCATTTAAGCAGGTGAGCAAAACCGGTGATCAGACAGTGCTTATCATCACCGTGAAAGAAGTGATGATCAATGCTGAGATTAAAGACGATGAGTTTAAACCAATGGGACTGAATTAGCTTAGGAACGTTTTTTAATCACTCGTCATTCAATCCCTTTCCCTCAAGAATTTGTTTCACACATTTTTCAACTCGTGACTCGCGAGTTTGGGATTGCTTGGGTTGAGAAAAATAAAACAAGTAAGCTCGTTGTCTTCCCGGTGTTAGGGCATCGAATGCTTTTTTCAACGTCTTGCTCTTATCCAGTTTCTTTTGAAATTCTTCGGGCACCTTAAAATCAGAGGTCTTCTTTAAATTTACCTTCAAGCCTGCCCTTTCTACTTCAATCGCCTGATAGATGTAAGCCTTCAGTTTTTTTTCCAGTTTTTCTATTTCGCGTACGCCACCATTTTCAGCAAAGAACCGCACCTGGCGTGCTGCCTGCACATTCTCTGTTTGCTGAATCAGAATACCATCAGTATCCTTCAACAACGCACCTTTAAAAAACAGAAGAGCACAGTATTCTTTGAACACGTGTATCAGTATAATATTACTCTTCCCGTAGGTATAACATGGGCAGCCCCACTTCAATTCTTCCGTGAGTTCACAATCAAGTATGATGGATCTCAACTTCCTGATTTCATTCGCCCACTTTTTTTCTTTTTCAAAATAGAAGTCAACCTTGGGATTAGTGCTATTCATATTCAATACAATCTTATTTCAAGTTAGTTTTTAGGTGATTCAAATCCTAAGTGACCCGCGAAATCCTCTTACTGCATAGCAAGACTCTGCACCGTTGGTTCAATGCTGTATTTAAACTATTGATTTCGTTGAAATGATTTTCCTTTCTGCAGGCCGTAAATACCAGGAAAGCACTGTAAGCACAAGAAGCAGTAATGAAGGAAATATTTCTTTTACGGGATCATGCATGGCGAGATGCGAAAATATTGCTCCTGACATGGCAAAGAAAAATCCTGCATAAGCCCATTCTTTTAGCAACTGAAATTTAGGAAGCAGTATAGCAACTACACCCAGCATTTTCCAGATGGCTAGCAGCGTAAGAAAATAAACCGGGTAACCAAGATGCGTAACGCTATCCACTCCGCCCGCTCCTTCCTTCGCTTTCAAGAATTGAACAAAGCCGGTGGATATCATTCCCAGCGAAAGCCAGATTGTAAAAAACCAATAGACGATTTTAGCTCGCTTTGTCATAGGGTATTTATTTTAATTTGGCTACTATGTCTTGCAGCCGGTTGTGTGCCATATTGATGCCTTGCGCAAAGGGAAGCTTCAGCACCTGGTCTCGCAAGGCAACAGATCGATACACGACATGCATGTTGAGTTTGCTGGTATCGTCCGTTAGCTTTTCAAATTCGAGAAACTCAAGTTGCACTTCGAATGGAGTATTCTCCATCTCAAAGGTGCGTGTGATTTTTTCATCGGGACTAAACTGGTGGATCGTGCCATGAAAATTGTGTTTGTTTCCTTTTGGATCTGTTGTCTGAAAATGATAGC
>CAZNCO010000836.1:0-2019 GCA_964571345.1 uncultured Ohtaekwangia sp. | reverse complement strand
GACCTGAACATGGCAAGGACAACTCATTGGCTTAATGGCATAAGTCCGATTTTCCGTTTCAGTCAAAAACATCGCTTCTCGGAAGTTGGCCCAATGCCCGGACTTTTCCCAAAGTACTTTATCGACTAACTGTGGGGTTTTGATTTCTTGATAACCGTAGCTGTTTTGCAAATTTCGCATGTATTGCTCAAGCAATTGATACATCACCCAACCTTTGGGATGCCAAAAGACCATGCCTGGCGCGATATCTTGAAAATGAAAGAGTCCGAGCGCCTTACCCAGCTTACGATGATCTCGTTTTTCAGCTTCTTCTAATCGAAATAAGTAACTGTCTAAGTCCGCTTGCTCTGCCCATGCAGTCCCATAAATGCGTTGCAACATGGGGTTGTTTGAATCTCCGCGCCAATAAGCCCCTGCAACACGGAGTAACTTAAACGCTTTGATATGGCCTGTAGATGGCACGTGCGGGCCGCGGCATAAATCTTCAAACTCACCTTGTTTATAAAGCGATAATGTTTCTTGTTCTGGAATATCTTGAATGATTTTGGCTTTAAAGTGCTCGCCTATGCCATCAAAATAAGCGATTGCCGCGTCTCTTTCTAGCACACGACGTGAAATTTTTTGATTGGCTTTAGCCAGCGCCCGCATCTTTTCTTCAATGGGCACCAAATCTTCTGGTGTAAAAGGACGGACATCTGCAAAATCGTAATAAAAACCATCTTCGATGACAGGACCAATGGTTACTTGTGCTTCAGGGAAGAGTTGTTTTACAGCCTGGGCAAGTAAATGTGCTGCAGAGTGACGAATCATCGCCAAACCATCAGGATCTTTGGCGGTGACGATAGCCAAGCTCACATCATGATCAATGACATGGCTCAGATCAACAAGCTGACCGTTCAAGCGGCCGCCTAAAGCTTTTTTAGCTAGACTAGGGCTAATCTGGTGCGCAACGTCATAAACCGTCACTGGCGCGTCGAATGTTTTTTTGTTTCCGTCTAACAGCGTCACGATGGGCATCATCTGTCCCTTAATCTTATAACTGGTAGGCACGAGTGGGATCGAACCACCGACCACCACCATGTCAAGGTGGTGCTCTACCACTGAGCTACGTGCCTATTCAACTTCTCCAAACCTATTTTGTATCAATTTAACCAAAGCTGCTTCCATCTCAGCTTCATCGGGCCCTTCGATCTTCAGTCCGAGCTCACAACCTTGAGCAGCGGCCAACATCATAACAGCCATGATACTCTTGCCATTCACTGTTTGATGGCCTTTTGTCACTTCAACGTGACTTTGAAAACGTGCTGCCGTAGAAACAAATTTAGCCGATGCCCTCGCATGCAACCCTAATTTGTTAATAATCACTACGTCGGTCCTGATCACGGCAGCTCCATTGGACTGACAAACACAACCTCTTTACTCGTCGTCTAAATCACGCTTTTCACGGTGTTCTCGTTTGTCCTGTACCTTCTCTTTATGTTTAATCAATTGCTTATCAAGCTTTCCAATTAATCCGTCTACTGCTGCATACATGTCTTCGGCTTCAGAACGCGCATGAATTTCAGCTTTCCCTACTTTTACTGTTGCTTCGACCACCTGATTTAACTTTTCTAAAGAGAACACGACATGGATACTACTGATCATATCCACATGACGCTCTAATTTACCTAATTTCTCTTCAGTAAAGGCCTTCAGTGCAGGGGTCACATCAAGATGATGCCCAACAAAACTAATATGCATAGACCACTCCTTTTATAACTACTTAACCTTTTTTTCCTTAAAGATGACATATTTGCGAACCACAGGATCATACTTTTTAAGTTCTAGCTTTTCAGGATGGTTACGTGGATTTTTTGTGGTCGTCACAAAGTACCCAGTTCCTGCAGTGGACTCTAATTTGATAATAATTGTTACAGCAGCCATAACATACCCTCACTTAACCTTGCTTTTCATCGAAACGGATTTTCTCCAAGACAGCTTTGATCCCCAATTTATCAATGATGCGCATACCTTTGGCAG
>CAZNCO010000835.1:0-2025 GCA_964571345.1 uncultured Ohtaekwangia sp. | reverse complement strand
CTGCTCAATGTGTCGATACGGACGAAGACTTGATCGTCATTGCCCATCCACCGTTGGTTGTTGCCATTGGCGTACGTCATGCTGAATACTTCTTTGCTTGCATTGTAGCCACCTGAATTGTTGAAATTATCTTTCATGTTGTCGGCCGAGGTGGAGTTGCTCAGGTCGATCGAAGGCGGACTGCTGTTGGTCAGGTTGTTTACATTCAATTTATTTTCATCGATGGCTACATTGTTTCTTCCGTCATTGCCGTTGTAGGCAAACGTTCCCCAGCCGCGGTACTGAGGACCGAAGATCCCTTCATTTGGATCAAGGAGGGTGAACAATCCCGCATCCACATTTTGTGCTTTGCTTTTCTCAGGGCTGAGTTGCACCTGGCCTGCCTTCACGTTAAAGGCAATAACCCGTGAGTCGGTGGTGTAATCAAAATAGAGTTGATCACCTTTTTTTACCGGCACGCGCAGGCTATCGAGTGATTGTTTCACGATCAACGTATCAACGACAGTAAGTTTAATTTTCCCTACCAGTTTGTTTTCTTTCTTCACGGTAAAGAATACGTCCGCGGCCGGAGCCAGAGCAAAGCCGGGGAGGTATTGCTTGAAATGAACAATCGGTTTGATCGTTACCGTGTCGTTTTGAGATGCTTTCCAGCGTATCGAGTTGCCCAGGTTCTCTGCATAAACGGAATACTGAGGAACTGCCTTTACTTTTATCAGCGGATTGCCTTTGTCGTCCTGTACGTTTGTTATGTTGGCATCGTAGGATGCCGTGTAATAGATCAGTGGCTTCCATTGAATGGATTCCCATGTAATATTGGACGAAGTGGTTACTTTGAATATCAACTGATCGTCTTTCTGAACATCGGACGAATAGTTGATCGGGTCATTTATCACCTCTTGATCTCCAAATTTTTTTGATACCAGGGTTGTACTCGTGCTGCCCGATACAAGGATCACATCGATGCCCACGCTGTCAGAGGTTATTGGCTTTGCAAAAATGCTTTCGATGGTGATTTTACCGGGGATGGGCATCCCCACATTCTGCTGGGCAGCGAGAATGAAATCTTCGGAAGCTCCATACTTGTAAATAAATTTCTTATTCGCATCGAAGAGGGTGTCGTTGTGTTGGGTATATTGGATCACGGGGCTCCAGCTTACTTTATCGTACGAACCGTCCTCCATAGACTTGATACGGAAATAGAGCTTATCATTTTTCTTAACACTAAGGGAAGTGACGTTTGTCGGATTCTTGATCGTGTAATCATTCGCACCGATGTCTTGCTGCCATAGGATCTGGTCTTTCAATTGCACAAATGCACGCACCCCATCAGCTGTAGTGTAGGCTTGCCGTTCAGCAGAGACATCCTGGATCAAATTCACAGGCGCGGTTACATCTATTACACCATCAAAAGGCGCCCGCCACATTCTCACTACATCGAGCAGCGGGTTCTGGTCTTTGATCTTTTGAATTTCGTTTGGATCAATGGTGATCAGGTTACCATCTAATGTACCTCCAGTAACCAAGCGGTTGGGCGTGCCGTCACTGCCATCGATAAATGTGGGGTCCCCATTTTGATCAAGTCGATTGAATTTTACCCGCTGATCAACCACGATGTCAATCAATCCGTCCCCATTGGCATCGGTGAAATAAGATGAGGTCTTCGATTTTGTCAAATTTTCGTTGAGCCCAGCGAAAATTCCAAAATGCGATTCGATCCCGAAATCATTAGAGTTACTCTCCTCTTTCAAGAAATTACTGATTCCATTGACCGGGCGCAAATCTCCAAACTTCACGGAGCCATCCGTAGTTTTTAGTTGCGGTCTGTACTTCGTAATGCTAAGGATACCTTGCTTGAACACCATCACTTTATCGGGCAATCCGTCTCCGTTGAGATCGATCATCTGAGCACGGCCTTCGCTGGAAGAATGGTTGAACGCATAATTGATACCCGCGGAGTTTGTTTTCGACACGAGGCTGCCGGGAGGGCCGAGTGTCACAGCCAAACCTGCACCAATTGAAGTGGAT
>CAZNCO010000834.1:0-2031 GCA_964571345.1 uncultured Ohtaekwangia sp. | reverse complement strand
GCTCTATAGTGATTTTATGGATTTGATGTCTGGTGGAGATACCAGCAAGCAAATTGAGTTAAGTGCTCAGGCCACAGAAAATGACCTAACTTATTATGGAGCTTGTTTTGTCGGCACAGCTAAGTTTGATGACGAACTTGCATCGTTTTTACAACCTTTAACAGCGCTACCAGCCTATACTCCTAACGCTGATGCGACAATAAATCTTGGTAATTCGAATCTACAGACTAACACCTCATCTGTTCAGGAAATGAAAATTTGCCTCATTGTTAATCCGAAAGCCAGGCTGCAAGAAATGATCAACGAAATGATTCTTTCTTGTCTAAAAGTAGGACAGGGTGCGCCATTGAATGAGCAGCGGTTAATTAGCTTTAGAGATGCCAGCGGAACCCCTCATGATAACATTTCATTTCATCCGTTTTTGCTCCTCAAACCGGAGTCAAATGCCGTTCACAAGGCAATTGCAACGACACCAACTCAGATTGTAAGAGTGTCATGCCCAGAAAACGAACCTGCTGTAACCGCTCTTTTTGGACCCAGGGATATGGTTGAGCAATTAGTTCCTAGGGCGAAAACGCGTTTGTTTCAACCTAAGCTTGAATTGAATGCTCCACTTAAAGAAGGAGCTACTCCTACAGCTAAGCTTGCTCCTCCACAGGATGAAAAGGGTACTTCCTCTCAGAAATTTTTTTCTAGAAAATTCGATTATCAGGCAATGTCAGATGCTTTATCGACAGATGCACGAAAATCTGATGATAGAGAGTTTGGCTTAAAATTAGATAGAGCCCTTCAAAAAATACAAAATGATCCTCAAGTTTCCTTATTACGCTCTGAAATGATAGGAGAATGTCTTCATGAAGCAGCTGGATTTGGAAATGGAGCAGTGGTTTCACATTTAATAAATACCTTTGGTCACGAAATTAGCGCTGATGATCTGCGCAGTTCTTTACTTTATGCGCAACACAACGGCCATGGCAATGTTGAAGAACTCTTGACTACTAAAGCACTAGTGCTTGCTAAGGGTTGTTGATATTTAAGGCAATAAAGTCCGGAACCTACATTTTTTAATGGCAATTCTAGGGAGAGATTAAAGTGTTGAATGATGTAATTGAAATGGAATATTGTGAAAAAAATCAAGATGTATATCAAAGTTTGTCTCCTGTAAGCGCTTATACAGAATGGGATTTATTGGAGGAGGTGATTGTTGGTGTTGTTGATGGAGCATGTGTCCCACCTTGGCACATTAGTTTGAAAGCGGTTTTGCCACATCAGCAACATGAGTTTTTCAAAAAGCATGCTGGACAATCTTTTCCCGAGGAGCGACTCCGGCTTGCTAAGCAAGAGCTTGATGAGTTTGTGCGTATTCTTCAGGCTGAGGGCGTCATTGTGCGTCGACCAGAATCAGTTAATCAACAACAAATTTTTGGTGCACCTGGGTGGACAAGTACAGGCCTTTATCAGGCTATGCCAAGAGATGTATTGTTGACCGTTGGTAATGAAATTATCGAGTGTCCCTTAGCTTGGCGATCGAGATATTATGAAACATTCAGCTATCGTCCTTTGCTTAAATCATATTTTAATGCTGGAGCAAAATGGAGTGCAGCGCCCAAACCTGAGCTAAAAGATCTATTTTATAACGAGGCATGGGCTGATCCCGAACCTGGTGATTCTGTCAAGCTTGTTATCAATGAATTTGAACCAACATTTGACGCAGCAGATTTCACAAGATGTGGTCGAGATATTATTGCACAAAAAAGTCATGTCACTAATGACTTTGGCATTCGATGGTTACAACAGCACTTGGGAGATACATATCGAATTCATGTTTTCGAATTTAATGATTCACATCCTATGCATATTGATGCCACACTTGTCCCAATGGCTCCAGGGAAGTTACTTATTCACCCAGAACGGGTGCAAAAAGAACCTGCGATTTTCAAAGGGTGGGACGTTTTTCGTGCACCACAGCCAATTATGCCAGACAATCACCCCCTTTACATGACTAGCAAATGGATAAATATGAATATCCTC
>CAZNCO010000833.1:0-2037 GCA_964571345.1 uncultured Ohtaekwangia sp. | reverse complement strand
TTGAGAAATTGGATGTGAAAGGTACCGAAACATTATTTGCAACCAACAGCCAGATTATTGAATCGGGCAGTGATGAAGGAACGTATGCTCACTATCTCGAGCACCACATCGGCCCTGAACTGGGTGACTTCAAATCATTTAAATATGAAAACTACAAAATTCAGGTTACGGTTATGGGCACCAGCGCCATCGCTGTTGAAACGTATGACTATGTGATCGTTCTGAAAAAAGACGACAAAGAAATCAGGAGAAAAGGTGTCGCTTCGTCCTTTCTTGGAAAGGACAAAAACGGCTGGAAAATAATCCACATGCACTCGTCATCGCGCAAACCCTGATTGAATTTGCATGGAGCAGCCAACACTATCCGAAATTATTATAAGATATAAAGAAGACCCGGCTTCGGTCTATAACACCTGGTTTATTGGCAGCGAAGAAAGGCTGAAGGCGTTCAGGGCCATCAGAAGAGGAGTGCTCCAGGTGATCGAGGAAATCAAAAATGAAAAATTCGGAAATGATTTCAAGGGCTCTTCACTCGAAGTAGTGCTTACGGCAATTACGGAACAAAAGCAGGTATTCGAGGGGGCGGCTCATCCATTTTACTGGAAACCTAAAATGCGCATCCCGGATATTTATGAAAATCAAATCAACAAGAAAGCTTTTGGCCAATTTCTGGAAAACTGTTTTTATGCAACCAAAGAAGATCAACTGATCAAAGAAATTCTCAATCTTGATTCCTTAAAGATCAAAGGGTTGGGGCCGGCCGTGGCTAACATTCTCTACTTTTTGCATCCAACGCTCATCCTTCCGTTCAATACGGCAATCGTAAATGGGTTCAATTTCTTATTTCGAGATAATAAAAAATTAGGAAGCTGGACTGAATACCTAAAGATGCGCGATGTAATTCTCAAAACTAATGATGAGAATAAAAATCATCTCTCGAATGATTTAGGTGCAATGGCTGGGCTGCTTTTCGAGATCGGCATGAGAAACATCCTTGTGAGCGGCCAGGTTATTTCGGAAGAAGATAAAGCCAAACTCCTGAAACAATATGACAAGCGTCACAAAGAAGTGCTGCACGAAAAACAAGAGGAAGACCTTCATACCGAAATGCAGTACCACTTGTTGAAGATTGGAAAAGCGCTGGGGTATGATCCGATTGCCGCGAGCAATGACCGGAGTAAAAAATACGGACAGGTCAACTTTTCATTCATTAGTCTGAATTCCTTTCCCGAACTGCCCATCGACAGCGAAACCAAAAGCACCATTCAGTTAATTGATGTCATTTGGTTTGAAAAAAATTCAAATCGAACGGTGTGTGCATTTGAGGTAGAGAAGAGCACCTCTATTTATTCAGGAATATTGCGCTTAAGCGATCTGGCCATTTCCCTGGCTGATCATGAAAGTTCACTGTTTATCATTATTCCAAATGAGCGCGAAAAGGATGTCATTTTGCAATTGAGCAGGCCATCCATTAAAAAAAGTGATGTGCAGATCAAATACATTCTTTTCTCAGACTTGCGAGAGCACTGCGATGCCATGTGCAAGTTTGGTGATAGTCATCATATTCTTGAAAAAATTGCGAAATCAGCATGAGTAAAAAATTGGAGATGGACTTAGCTATAAACCTGGCGATACGTTAATTTTAACTTATGAACAGAAGCAGGTGGTTTTCCTTGGTTTTCATTGTTGCCTTTGCTGTGTCGCTAACGCATCAAATCCTGCCGCATGCTCATTCTACCGGAGATCACAAAAAGCACGCGGTTAAAAATCATCAGAGCCACAGCCATTCTCACCATTCAAAATCGAAGCTTCCATTATTCGCTCATTTTGCCAATGCAGATTTCATAGCCAGCACTAAGCATAATCTTGATAAAAATACAGTAGTTGTACTAGAATTTATCACGCCAGTTGCCGCCAGTGTTTTTACACAGAACCTCATCAAAAAAACATTACCTCTTTTTAAGGTGAGAGATTGGCCTCCTGTTCACAAGCAGTCACCCAAATCATTGCGTGCGCCCCCCTTTCTGATTTCGTAAT
>CAZNCO010000832.1:0-2038 GCA_964571345.1 uncultured Ohtaekwangia sp. | reverse complement strand
CCATTAATGGTCGCTGAGGGCCAGAATTTATTGGTCTGCTTCGTAATGAATGCAGGCGTCTCTGCAATGAAGTGAAACACTTTCTGTAACATCGCATACGAAAACGCCACTCCCATTCCAACGAAGGCAGTCTTGGCAAAAACGCCACCCTTCTCTCCTGCTTGAAGTACCGAAGCACAAGCTGTTCCTTCCGGATAGGGTAACACTCCATGCTCTTTCACGATAAGAGATCTGCGCAGGGGAACCATCATCATCGTTCCTAACATTCCACCCAACGCGGCCAAAGAAAATATAGTGAAGTAGTTGAAATAATCTGCACCCAACACCACGCCCTTCTCATCGGTTGAAAGAAAAAGGAATCCCGGTAAGGTAAAAGCAACACCTGCAGCAATAGACTCACCGGCAGATCCAGTGGTTTGAATAATATTGTTTTCAAGAATTGTTGTTTTGAAAAGTTTGCGTCCCAGTGTGATTGCAATCACCGCGATGGGAATGGATGCTGTAACCGTAAGTCCAGCTTTGATGGCCAGATAAACAGTAGAACACCCAAAGACAATTCCAAAAAAACAACCAAGTAAAATCGATTTGATGGTGAGCTCAGCAACATTTTGGTCGGGAGCGATAAACGGGTTGAAAATTTTCTTTCCTTCCATATCAATTCTTTTTAGAGAGCGTGAGATTAAAACCAAGCATTAGTAAAATAGAAACTATTCCGATAGAGGCCACCAGATACCACATCAATGAGGGCTGAGTAGACAAGTAATTAAGCCGCAGCCAATCTGAAATGGCACCAGCACCAAAAGAGCCAAGCGCCACCGGCAAAAATGAAAATCCCATAAATGTGCCAATCTGATCCTTAGGCGCAAGCTTGCTTACATATTCATAAAAACGCGGTGCTTGAATAGACTCACCCATGGCAAACATACCAATACCAACAACAGTTGCCCAGGTCGTACCAAATGAGCCGATGACAATCCAAGAAAAACTTGAAACTACCAACCCGAGTGTTATCGCAATAATGGGTTTGAGCTTACTTGCGATGATGGTCATAGGCACAGTGAAAACGATGATGCACACGGCATCCACTGTTTCAAGCAATTCAAAATCTTCAAACTTCAAGACCTGTATTCCGTAAAAAGGAACCAGATAATAGATTTGCCAGAACATCAACCAGAAGCCGGAGAAGATCACCAGGAAAGAAATAAATCGGATGTTGCCAAATACTAGCAGCATGTCTTTAAATACTTTCCCGAATGTGCGTTGCTCAACTACTGAATTATCCTCAGGCAGCGGTTCTTTAAAAAAAATAAGCGTTCCAATACAAAACAGCAGTGAAGTCACTGACGACATGATTAGCACATACTCAATGCCCAAATCTTTGCGAATATTCATGGCTACGATCGGGCCGAATGCACCTCCCAGATTCACAAGAGTGTAATAAATAGAAAAGCCGAATGCTCTGGCATCCGGCTTTGAAGTTTTTGAGACAGTTCCCACAATGCAGGGCTTGATCAAAGAGCCGCCAATCGCTGTGAGCATAAGAACAAGTAATGAGTAATTATAAGCTCCAAAGAAACTCACCAGCGAAGCTCCATAAGAAAGCCCTGCGAGTCCAATCAGGAAATACCCTATACAAAATATGAGAAAGCATGCAACGAGACTCTTTCTGAAACCAAACCGATCAACCACCACTCCTGCGAGAATTGGCAACAGAAAAATCAATCCTGAAAAAATACCTGCTAATTTCCCCGCATCTTCTACCAACCCAACTTTATGGGCGAGGTAAAAGGTTAGAACTGCCTTCGCCCCATAGAAGGCCATGCGCTCAAATAGCTCTAACGTATTGGCAATCCAAAAGGACGATGAAAATCCATAACGGATTTCTGATAAGCGTTGGCTTATAGTCATGAACCAGGTTTAGGTACGAGTTTTAAAAATAGTCGAGTTATTCGAACTATTCGAATTATCCAAATATTTTTATTCCGCTTCGTGCTCTACACTCCACTTCTCGGGAGATCGCCACAAGCTCGAGAGCAAC
>CAZNCO010000831.1:0-2039 GCA_964571345.1 uncultured Ohtaekwangia sp. | reverse complement strand
TTGAGAAATTGGATGTGAAAGGTACCGAAACATTATTTGCAACCAACAGCCAGATCATTGAATCAGGCAGTGATGAAGGAACGTATGCACATTATCTCGAGCACCACATTGGCCCAGAACTTGGTGACTTCCAATCATTCAAATTTGAAAACTACAGAATTCAGGTCACGGTTATCAATGCCTCCGCTATAGCTGTTGAAACGTATGACTTTGTAATTGTTCTAAAAAAAGACGGCAAGGAAGTCCGGAGAAAAGGTGTCACCTCATCTTTTCTTGCAAAAGAAAAAACTGGATGGAAGATTATCCACCTGCACTTGTCTTCACGTAAACCCTTGACCGAAATTTACATGATGCAGCCAATTCTATCTGATATTATTAAAAGGTATAAAGAAGACCCCGCATCGGTCTATAATACTTGGTTTATTGGCAGTGAGGAAAGGCTCAAGGCGTTCAGAGCCATCCGAAGAGGCGTACTTCAGGTCATCGATGAAATTAAGAATGAAAAATTCGGCAATGACTTCAAGGGTTCTTCACTCGAAGTTGTTCTCACTGCTATCACTGAACAAAAGCAAGTTTTCGAGGGAGCAGCACATCCATTTTACTGGAAACCCAAAATGCGCATCCCGGATATTTACGAAAATCAAAACAACAAGAAGGCGTTTGGCCAATTTCTTGAGAACTGTTTTAATGCGACTAAAGAAGATCAGCTTATCAAAGAAATTTTAAAACTTGACTCTCTAAAAATCAAAGGCCTCGGACCAGCCGTAGCTAGCATTCTCTACTTTTTGCATCCAACCCTCATTCCCCCATTCAATACAGCAATCGTAAATGGATTTAACTATTTGTTCCATGATAAAAAGAAACTGGGAAGTTGGGATGGGTACTTGAAAATGCGTGAAGTCATTTTGCAAAAGAACACAGAGTATAAGAACGAACTATCTAACGACCTTGGAGCAGTCAGCGGGTTGTTATTCGAAATCGGAATGAGAAACATTATTGTGGAGGGCCAGGTTATTTCGGAAGAGGATAAAACTAAACTGTTGAAACAATACGACAAACGTCACAAGGAAGTGCTTCACGAAAAGCAAGAGGAAGACCTTCATACCGAAATGCAATACCACCTGTTGAAGATTGGAAAAGCACTGGGTTACGATCCGATTGTTGCAAGCAATGACAGAAGTAAAAAATACGGTCACGTAAATTTTTCGTTCATTGGTCTTAATGCCTTTCCTGAATTACCAATCGACAGTGAAACTAAAAGCACGATTCAGTTAATCGATGTCATTTGGTTCGAGAAAAATTCAAATCGAACGGTGTGTGCTTTTGAGGTTGAGAAGAGCACTTCTATTTATTCGGGAATATTGCGCTTAAGCGATCTCGCCATTTCCCTGGCTGATCATGAGAGTTCACTATTTATCATTATTCCAAACGAACGTGAAAAGGATGTTATTTTACAATTGAGCAGGCCGTCCATTAAAAAAAGTGATGTGCAGATCAAATACATTCTTTTCTCAGACTTGCGTGAGCACTGCGATGCGATGTGCAAGTTTGGTGATAATCATCGAATCCTTGAAAAAATTGCAAAATCAGCATGAGCAAAAAATTGGAGATGAACTTAGCTATAAACCGGGCGATACATTAATTTTAACCTATGAACAGAAGCAGGTGGTTTTCCTGGATTTTTATTGGGGCCTTTGCGATGTCGCTGGCACATCAAATCCTGCCACATGCTCATTCTACCGGAGAACACAAAAAGCACGCGGTTAAAAATCATCAGAGCCACAGTCATTCTCACCATTCAAAATCGAAGCTTCCATTATTCGCCCATTTTGCCAATGCTGATTTCATAAGCAGTGCTAAGCATGATCTTGAGAAGAAGACAGTAATTGTACTTGAATTTATCGCGCCAGTTGTCACCTATGTTTTTACACAGAATCTCATCAAAAAAACATTACCTCTTTTTAAGGTGAGAGATTGGCCTCCGGTTCACAAGCAGTCACCCAAATCATTGCGTGCGCCCCCCTTTCTGATTTCGTAAT
>CAZNCO010000830.1:0-2049 GCA_964571345.1 uncultured Ohtaekwangia sp. | reverse complement strand
TAAACAATTTGCTGGTTCTCACCGATATCGGGAATAGCATCTACCGGAACGGGATTGCGCGGAAACCAATCCATTTTCCAGTTGAAAGGCGCAGTTGAAATTCCCCAACCAATGAAAACAATGAGAAGTATGGACGTGACCAGTTTGTTCTCAAGGAAATAGCGAATAATTGAATTTATCATGACCAATGATTTAATGTTGGTACTTCATCCCAATCCCCATCAGGGATTCCAGTGGATACACTTTTAGTTGAAACAGGTTATCGATAGAATCGCCAGGGAGACCGGAGACACCTTCACAACTAAGCTTTTTATTGTTTGAGTGTTCGGATGTAGTTAATCACTAACCAGCGATCTTCTGCATCGGGAATTTTTTTCTCGAATGCGGGCATATCATCCCTGCCCGTTGTCATCTTATAAAACAATGCGCCATCTGTTTGACCTTGAAAGTCGGCACTAGAGAAATCCCCCATGAGGTCTTTCCCTTTCAGTTCCTTCGCTTTCGGTCCATCGCCATAACCTTCTTTGCCATGGCAGGATTGACAATGTTTGGAATACAATGATTTACCGATCGCAAGATCCTCTTTGCTCCCCTTATCGGTAGGGTTCTTCACTTTTTTTGCTGCTTCCGGTACTGCCCATTCTTTCGATTGATAGACCATGCTGAATGAGTACAATGCCAGTGTTGCCGCGACTAAAAGAACGATTGATTGCTTTTTCATAATTTATTGTGTTTTGGATTTAGAAATTCGATAAAGATTGATAAAGAGAAAAAATATAGGTATCCACACACCCAGTATAATCAGGTTAGGGAAGATAAGCAGGTAGTAGGGAGTTTTTGAAGGAGGCGACCACATTGTACGTTTATCAAATGTGGATTGATCCGTTATGGGTGTTCCAATCGGTGCATTTACGATGCTTTTGACAGTTCCGTACTCATCGCTTTCGCTCAACACTACTTCAAAAGTTAAATTTCCGTTTATGCCCGGCATTGAGTCGGTGACGGGAACGCGGATCGCGCCACTCTCATCTGTTGTATAACTTTCCTCACCTATGGTGAGCGGAGCATACATACGCTGCAACTGTACCTTAAGCGCCTGTCCCGCCAGTGGTTGGTCGGCCGCATCGGTAAGAACTGCAGCGATCTGGTTCACGCTGTCGATGGTTTCCATCTTGGCAATTAATAAAACTCTCCGAACGGAAAGCTCAGACTCCACTTCCGAAAAGCTCGCATTGTTTTCAAGCTTGACTACAAATGTTTTCAGATCGGCAGAATCCAGAGCCTTGTTCACGATAAATTTTGCTTTGCCCGCTTCGTTCGTTGTTGCCGAACCAAGATGCAGAAGGGAATCTTCTGAAGGTTTCAGATAGAAATGAAAGTCAGCACCGGTAACTGGTTCAAATCCATTTTCGCTTTTGTATTTTGCAGAAACATTAACAGAAGCCTCTCCATTTGTTATAGTGATATATTGCACTGCTAATCTTGGCTTTTTTTTGTCCTGGCTGATGGCGCTAACCGAAGCGATGAGTAACAAGACTGGTATAAGAAACTTTTTCATAGTTGATTTTTATTTAAAGTGCTCTCCTCTAAAAGTCCGCGCTCTTCAGCGGTTTCATGAATAGGCACAATTGGTAAGAACCTGACTAAAAGCGTAATTATCAGTAATGCACCAGCCAAGGTTGCGAATGTGATCGACCACTCCATCCATGTTGGCGAATAGTGGTGCCACCATTCAGGAACCCCCTGAATCGGAAGGAATGGATGACTTAGTGTTGGGATAACAATCAGATAGCGTTTCCACCAAGCACCAAGAACAATAGCCAATGATACGATAAATAGAGGCAATGGCTTTCGTCCTTGAGGGAAAACCAATACCATAACCGGAAGCACCAGACCTCCTATAATGGCTACCCAGAATATCCACGCATATTCACCGTAAAACAAGCTACGAAGGTGTGTCGCCTCTTCTTCGGTGGACTTATAAGTGGGCATCATGTATTCGTTGATGTTGAAATATAAATACACCAGGCAAAGCATCACCAATACTTT
>CAZNCO010000829.1:0-2050 GCA_964571345.1 uncultured Ohtaekwangia sp. | reverse complement strand
GAGGGAGGCACATTGGATGACTTTCCTTCATCAGGACACGGCTGTTTTCACGGGGCCGGAAAAACTAGCTATCAAATTTGATTTCCCGGTGGTGTACATCAATATCTCGCGGCCGCGAAGAGGCTACTATGAAATGTCATTTGAATTGATTTCTGAAGAGCCGCGCAATACCTCTGAAAATGAGATCTCAGAGAAGTTTATGCAGCGTTTGGAAAAGGAGATTCTCAAGGACCCGGTGCCCTGGCTTTGGTCGCATAAACGGTGGAAACATAATCGTAATATTACGTGAGAATTATTTCGTGTAAATTCGATCATTTTCGATTTTCAATTAAACTAATTTTGACTAGTCTGTTAAAACTTTAATTACCGAAATGCGCACCGAAAAAGAAATCATCGAAGCCACCAAATTGTTTGCCTCAGAAATAAGATCAAAAAGTTGGTGGGGATTTTTAGTCACTCTCTTCTTAATCGCTGCTTTGATAAGCACTCTTTTAGCTGATATTCCACTTTTTGCAAAAGCCATTGCGTGCGTTATCTGCGGCTTATTATATGTGCGAATGTTTGTGATATACCACGATTATCAACACCGGGCCATTCTGCAAAAATCTTGGATCGCACGACTGCTGATGAATTTTGTTGGTATATATCTGCTGGCGCCAACGCAGATCTGGACGCGCTCACACGAACATCACCACAACAACAATTCTAAACTTACTATGTCTGGTATTGGGTCTTACCCAACCATCAGCAAGGCAAAGTTTTTATCGCTAAACAAGGGGCAGCGAATGCTTTATTTAATAAACCGCCATCCGTTGACGATCATCTTTGGGTACTTCACCTTGTTTATTTATTGGCTTAACCTGAAATCTTTTATTCAAAGCCCGAAGAAACATGTCGATTCACTTTTTTCTCTTGCATTGCATGTGATAGCCGGAGGTTTTATTTGGCATTTCATGGGTTTATTAACTTTTGTCCTAGCGTGGTTTATGCCCTTTTTCATCATGGCTGGAATGGGGTCGTACTTGTTCTATTGTCAGCATAATTTTCCCGGAGCATCCTTTAAAGAAAATAAAGATTGGACTTATGTTGGTGCTGCTCTTGATTCAACCAGTTTCCTCAAGCTGAATCCTGTGATGAATTGGTTTACTGCAAATATTGGTTATCATCATATTCATCACATCAATTCGCGTATTCCTTACTACCGTCTTCCGGAAGTGATGGCAGCAGTGCCCGAGCTTACCGATGTTTCGTCAATAACGTTTCGCCTTACGGACGTTATTAAATGTTTTCAACTCAAGCTATGGGATGAGGAAAAAGAAGACATGATTACCTTGAGTCAGCTTAATCAGTCTCTTGCTACTGCCTGAAGAATTTTTTCAAACTTCTTACGCCATGAGAAAGCTTACACTGAATTTCATCTTGCTCCTGTTGACTTTTTCCTGTGCCTATGCACAGAGGAAAAATAAAACAGAAGTGGAATATCTTGATCCACCCACTCCTAACACATATCCTTTTTCAGGTGCTGTTCGGGTCGGAAATACTCTTTACCTGTCAGGAGCACTGGGCACCGATCCGACAACCAAAAAATTGGTACCAGGCGGAATCGAGGAAGAGACAAAACAGACACTAGAAAATATTAAAGCAACTCTCGAAAGGAATGGGTCAGACCTTGATCACGTGGTGAAGTGCACCGTGTTTATGGCCGACATTCACGAGTGGCCGCGCATGAATGAAGTGTATACGAAGTATTTTCTCAAACACTTTCCTGCGCGAAGTGCTGTGGCCGGCAGCGGGTTGGCACTCGGGGCACGAGTGGAAATTGAATGTATTGCGGTGGTCAAAGAATGACTTTTGCTTCGGGATGCAAATTCTGAATACTTTATTTTAATGTTTGCGAATACTGCCCTTCGTCAAAACCCAACAACACTACTCTTCCATTTTCCTCTATAAGCGGTCGTTTGATTACGCTTGTTTTTTCTAACATAAGAGCAATGGCAGATTTTTCATTTATCACTTTTCTTTGAACGTCTTCTTCCAGCTGGCGCCAGGT
>CAZNCO010000828.1:0-2058 GCA_964571345.1 uncultured Ohtaekwangia sp. | reverse complement strand
CTTCCAGGCAATGGATTTCCGAGATGGCGAGTGTAATTATCAAAAATCAAAAACGGCCGGTCTGGTGTGTGGGATGTTGAATGGAGTGACGGGCAGTTTGTGAACGTGAAGAATAAATCTTTGCTGAACGAAATTCCTGAAACAATCAAATGGAAAGAACAAAAGGCAGGGTGAAATGGCGAAGCGATTTGTTTCTATCTGGTTCCGGCATCTTGCCACGGACTGGTTCACCCACCGCCAGCCACCGTTAAAAAATCTGCCATTTATTTTGCGGACACCGTCGCATGGAAGGATGATCATCACAGCGACTAACCTGGTTGCTGAACAGAAAGGAATTCATTGCAACATGGTGCTCGCTGATGCACGAGCGATACAACCCGACCTTGAAGTGCAAGATGACAAACCAGAGCTGCGTGAAAAACTTCTTAGGAGGATTGCAGAATGGTGCATCCGGTTTTCACCTGTTGTGGCTGTTGATTTGCCAGACAGTATTTTTTTGGATGCGAGCGGATGCACTCACTTGTGGGGTGGTGATGCAAACTATGTAAACGACATCACACAAAAATTAAATGCACGCGGATATGATGTGCGTGTGGCCATTGCGGATACTATGGGTGCTGCCTGGGGAATTGCCCGATTTGGAAAACAACTGGTAGTGGCAAGTGGCGCGCACCTTGAAGCCATCATGAGCTTGCCCCCAGAAGCATTGCGATTAGAATCCGAAAATCTTGAGAGGCTTCATAAACTCGGTCTGCATCAGATCAAACAACTGATTAAAATTCCATCGGTTTCACTGCGAAGGCGGTTTGGTCAACCTCTTATTACCCGGTTGAACATGATGATGGGTTTTGAGATGGACATGATTGAGCCGATTGTTCCTGTTGAGCCGTATCAGGAAAGACTGCCGTGCCTGGAGCCGATTGTAACGGCAACCGGAATTGAGATTGCCTTGAAGCAATTGCTGGAATCCCTTTGTGAGCGGATGCATCAAGAGCAAAAAGGCTTGCGCGTGGGCGTGCTTAAATGTTATCGTATTGATGGAAAAACGGAGCGCGTTGAAATTGGTACGAACCGACCTACCAACCATGTTGAGCACTTGTTCAAATTATTTGAAATCAAATTGCCCACCATTGAGCCGGCACTTGGCATTGAGTTGTTTGTGCTGGAAGCCACGAAAGTGGAAGATCAATTTTCTACCCAAGAAAAGATGTGGGGAGAAACGGGTGGATTGGAAGCTGTGCCCCTTGCTGAACTACTTGACAGGTTGGCTAACCGTGTGGGGATGCATGCCATTCATCGCTACCTGCCAGATGAACATTACTGGCCAGAGCGCTCGCTGAAGCTTGCTACCTCCCTGCAAGAAAAGCCAACTACCTTTTGGCGATTAGAAGAGCCAAGGCCGCTCGAACTTTTGCATGTGCCGGAGCGCATAGAAGTGACTGCGCCTATTCCAGATTATCCACCGATGCTGTTTATCTGCAGAGGAAAGGAACACCGCATTGCGCGTGCAGATGGACCCGAACGAATTGAACAAGAGTGGTGGATAGAGCAAGGTCAACACAGAGATTACTACCGGGTAGAAGATGAAGAAGGACATCGCTACTGGATTTTCAGATCAGGACATTATCATGATGAAAATTACAAATGGTTTTTGCATGGATTTTTTTGTTGACCTCACCTCTTATACTCTCCTAAAGGAGAGGAAGTAAATGGATTGATTAGACAAGTGTCTATGGAATATTCGGAATTGCAGGTGACAACGAATTTTAGTTTTCTGATGGGTGCATCGCATCCGGAGGAGATGGTGCAACAAGCGGCTGCGCTTGGTTATAAAGCCATAGCTGTAACTGATCGAAATACTTTTGCGGGAATAGTAAGAGCTCATGCGGTAGCGAAAAAAATAGGTATCAAGTTCATTCCTGCTTGCCGGGTTGATTTGGTAGATGGGTCAAGTTTGCTCGTGTTTCCCACTGATATGCAAGCGTATTCGCGAATTTCAAATCTACTTACGACAGGGAACCTGAGAACTGAGAAGGGAAAATGTGAATTGTACAAGAG
>CAZNCO010000827.1:0-2062 GCA_964571345.1 uncultured Ohtaekwangia sp. | reverse complement strand
CCTCACCCAACACCTGCTTCAACTGAAACAACAACTCATCTGAGGGCAAGACTCACCAAGATTCACCCATTTTTAATCGCACACGGGCCGTTTGATTTCGATAAATACACTCCACCCAACTCTGACCTGGCGAGCTTTTTAATAAGGGTTGCAAGTCGTGCAATTCCTTTTCTTCGGCAATATGCAATAACAAACAGCGTGCAAACTTTGTTCTCGCTTCAGCAACTGAACAAATGTGTGACGCCAACATTTTGACTTTCTGATTAAACGGATCGATAGAGATCTCACCGTCTATCAGCAGCACTTCACCCACTTTAATCACCTCTTGAAAGCTTTGGTAAACCTCAGAAAACACCACCACGTCCATTTTTTCTGGGCCTTCAGCCACATTCAAAATCACTAAGGTCTTACCCCGCTTCGTGAGAATCGTTCGCATGCCGAGCAACATGACACAAATTCTTGCTTTCTTAGATCGCATTGGATCGAGGGCTGCAAGCGGCTGTATCAACCCTTGAAATTCAGCGTGATATAACGATGCTGGATCATTCGAAAAATAGAACCCCAGGGCCTCTTGCTCAAAATCCAACTCATGCCTGAGACTCCAAGTCAGTGATGTGATGTAAGTGGGCTGCTCAATACTGGCTGCTGCAAATAAATCTAATTGGCCATTCCGTGCATTACTATGCAGCTGCTCGGCATGCTGAATGGCTTTATCTATCGAAGCAAACAACACCGCTCTGGGCTGACCCCATTCATCCATGGCACCTGACTTGATCAACGCCTCTAACACGCGCCGATTGACTTTTCGCAAATCTAGAGCCGCACAAAATGTAAATAGATCTTTAAAGTCTGCGCCAGCTGCCCTAGCCTCTAAAATCAGTGCAACAGCAGCTTCCCCAACGCCTTTAATCGCACCCAATCCATAACGAATATGACCTTGACCTTCCACACTGAAATGATAATCCGATTTCAAAATACTTGGCGGCAAAATCGTTAAATGAATTTCTCGGCAAGCATCAATAAATAACAGTATTTTGTCGGTATTGTCCAAATCCGAAGACAAAACAGCCGCCATAAAAGCGGCGGGATAATGCGCCTTCAGCCAGGCCGTTTGATAGGCAAGCAAAGCGTAAGCCGCTGAGTGCGATTTATTAAACCCATAGCCTGCAAATTTTTCCATCAAATCAAAGATTGACTCAGCAAGTTGCTTATCGATCTCACGCGCTACGGCACCTTCCGTGAAAATCGCGCGTTGTTTTGCCATTTCTTCTGGTTTTTTCTTCCCCATGGCGCGGCGGAGTAAATCTGCGGCCCCCAGGGTATAATTTGCCAAAACCTGAGCAATTTGCATCACCTGCTCTTGGTATAAAATCACGCCATAAGTAGGTTTTAAAATGGGTTCAAGATCAGGATGAGGATATTCCACCTGGGCACCGTGTTTACGGCTGATAAAGTCATCCACCATCCCGGATTGCAACGGACCAGGTCGAAATAGGGCAACCAGCGCAATGATTTCTTCAAAGGTATCTGGCTGTAAGCGTTGAACTAACTCTTTCATACCTCGAGATTCTAATTGAAACACTGCGCTCGTTTTACAGGATTTCAACAATTCAAAGGTTTTAGGACAGTCTAAGGGGATCTGCTCGATGTCAATTTTGGTTTGATGTTCACGCTGAATAATTTTCAGCGTCCAATCGATGATGGTCAGCGTACGTAGGCCTAGAAAGTCAAATTTCACCAGCCCTACCGCTTCGACATCGTCTTTATCAAATTGACTGACGAGCTGCTGAGAACCTGCTTCACAATAAATTGCTGTAAAATCCGTGAGCGCAGAGGGTGCAATCACCACACCACCGGCATGTTTGCCAGGATTTCGTGTGATCCCTTCCAAACACATGGCTAAATCGATGAGTTCTCGCACTTCTTCTTCATCTTCATAACGCTGCTTTAGCTCTTCTGTGTCTGTCATGGCTTTTTCTAAAGTCATGCCAATTTCAAAAGGAATAAGTTTGGCGAGTTTATCGACAAAACCATAGGGGTGTCCTAACACACGGCCCACGTC
>CAZNCO010000826.1:0-2069 GCA_964571345.1 uncultured Ohtaekwangia sp. | reverse complement strand
TGTATTCGTTGATGTTGAAATATAAATACACCAGGCAAAGCATCACCAATACTTTAGCCATCTTATCGAAATGATCATCGGTGATATAGTTTTCCAATTTGTAAGTTTTGCGCAGCACGAACATGATTGCGATTACCACGCCAGAACCTGCTACGAAAGCACCAGCTACGAAGTATGGACCAAAATTGGTGCTGTCCCAGCCCGGTCTATAGGTGGTCTCAAACAGCCATGCCGTGACAGTGTGAATTGCAAAGGCGACAGGAATAATCAATACAGAAAGAATCTTTATTGACATGTTGTATATTTTTTTCTGAGCGCGATTGCCGCTCCAACTGAATGAAAGTTGTCCATACCATTTCCTTAGCTTCTCATCTTCGGATTTATTTCTCAGGATTTTGAAATCGGGCAGCAGAGGATAATAAAGGAAGAGCAGACTAAGTATGAGATACGTGGTGATCACAATTACGTCCCAGATGATTGGTGACTGCAATCTGCCGTGCAGGAACAAATTAAAAATCCGATCGGGACGACCCATGTCGATCATGATCGTGATCCCGGCCATAGCAATGGCAGCTACAGCAATGATCTCCGCGATCCGTGTGAGTGGCGTGCTCCAATGCGCACCAGACAGGCGAAGTATGGCGGTAATTAAAGAGCCCACCAGGCTGATAGCCACAAAAAAGACAAAATTAGAAATGTAGATTCCCCAAAGAGCATAATCCCTCATGCCAGTAATGGCGAGGCCTTGCCTTAGTTGTTGGTAGTATGAGTAAACGCCTACTACCATAACTAGTATCAGGATAGCCAGCCATAGATTTCCCTTCCATCCAAATCTTTTTGGTGCAAGGTCATTTACCAGTTGATCGTACGAGGATGTCATGGTTGTTTTGTTTTAGTTACCGACTCAAACTCTGTATAGTTCTTCAGGCCTTCCTCAAAATCCACGGCTCTGTCGCTTGGCGGCAAATAATATACACTCGGTTCGGTGCCGAGGTTTTCCATCAATCTGTAGCCCGCTCTCTCTTTCAATAATTTGCTCAGCTTGAACGATTGGCCGCTTCCATTTGTCACTGTGTCTTCATACATGTCTCCAAAGCTGAATACATCGTTGGGGCAAGCAGTCACGCAGTGTGGCATTTCACCCTTGTCAATCATGTGCGGACAGAAATCGCATTTGTCAACGGTACCTTTCTTGCCGGGGACACCCGCATAGTCCGGACTGTATTCGGTGTTTTCAGCTACATCAACTTGCACGGGGTCCGACCAGTTGAAAACACGAACGGAGTAGGGACATGCAGCCATACAAAATCTGCAACCGATGCACCTGTCCGTATCGATCAGTACGATACCGTCTCTTCTCTTAAAGGTGGCGTCAACCGGGCACACTTTCACACATGCCGGTTCATCGCAATGTTGGCACAACGTAGGTTGCCAGTATGGAGCCGACTTCTGTGAATCCTGCATCTTATAGATTTTGATCCAGGCATTTTCACCGGTGATGTAGTGATTTTTATTGCAAGAGCTTTGGCATTTCCGTGCGTTACGGCATTTCGCCAAGTCAACCACCATTACAAACTTGCGGTTGGGGAAACCTTCGCGTGGATTGTAGCTTGATTTTGTTTCATCGTGATGATGCTCTACAGCAGAGGTTGGAATCTGCATCAATACTCCATCAGTCGACATTACTTCTACCGTATCCTGCTCAATTTCTTTGCCATCCAAAACTTTATTCAGCAACGCTCCACCGGCTGCAAGTAACCCGAGCACAAGCCCCTGCTCAACAAAGTTGCGCCTGGTCTTTGAGTCATTTTTATTTTCGTTTTCCATAAGCTATGATTTTGAATTAAATCCCTTTGGTTTCAGCCAATTGAGCAAGGCTTGGTTGGACATTTTGTGGTCCACGATTTTTGCAGACTTCAACGCGTCTTTTCTCACCTTAATGGTTTTGCCTTCTGCGGTGAGCATTGTGACGAATTCATGATCTTCCTTAGACGCCTCAGCATGTTCTGCCGCTTCCGATTTTGTCACAGGTAAAAAAGGAAGGGCAAGGCCTACGCCCAAAAATTTTC
>CAZNCO010000825.1:0-2070 GCA_964571345.1 uncultured Ohtaekwangia sp. | reverse complement strand
CAAATAAAACCAACAATGCACTGCGCATCGCAGTAGTTCCGTTTGTGCCCTCGGCAGCTACACCGGATGCTCCGAGAGCATTTGGAGAGTATCTCACTGAATCCATTAATGGAAAACGTTCAGAGAAGACACATTTGTATAAAGTTTTTGAACGCAAAAGATTAGACGCCATCTTCAAAGAGAACCAGTTGATGCTTTCCGGTATGATGAAGCCAAGCGAAGCCTTGAAGATTGGTGAGTTACTTTCCATCGATGCTGTTTTCTCTGGCACTTACACCAAACTAAAATCGTATGTAGAAGTAAGCGGCCGATTAATTGATGTTGTTTCTGGTGAAATAATGACGAGCTATGCAGGCCGAGTGAAGCTCACCAAAAACATCCAAACGCTTTTTGACACTCCGCAGACGACTTCACCTACTTTTCCGCAAGAGAATTCACAAAATACCAACCCAAACATTACAATTGTCAATCAAATCAATACCGATCCGACAGGAAAGAAAAAGACGCGAGAAGAGATCTGTGATGAAAAAATAAAAGCATTCAAACCAAGGCTGGATGACTTATCAACACAAAGTAAAATCGATGCCGTTGTAAACGAAGCTATCAAAACTCCTTTTGATAATATGTGCGGACGACTGCACTAGATGTGATGTACATATTCTCACGCTACAAGCTCGATCCTCCCGCTTACAAGTCTTTTTTAGAAAAAACCTTTGACACACTCTCTTTTCCAACGGAAGATGAGCGCGCTTACGAAGCAATTCGCTTCTTTGCGAACGACAAAAAGATTGATACCGATGAGTGGCAAACCGGATTTAGGGTAATCTCGCGTGTGGGCAACTATACTCTTTCATCTTACATCAGCGCATTGATTGGTCGTGCAGAAGATCCAACAGAAGATTTAAAACAACGCATAGATGAAATTGCAAATGCAGCCTTAAAAAGGAAAATCGGTTTACCCAGGCCATTGGATTTTAACACATGTTTTCTTGAACTAATGGAAGGCCTTGATCACAACAACACCTTGCGGATTTATACTTATCAAAACTATGGAAAGAATTTCCAGCTGGATGAAAAAAATTCACCGCGTATTATTTCTCTTTTGACTTCCATGTATAAAAACGAATCCAAGCAGGCAGAGAAGGCGAAAGTGCTCGGCTGGAGTGTTGACTTTTTTAATAACAGCACCTTTAGCAAATCAGGAGATCAGCTTTATGATTTTGCTTTTTCATTCAAACTCACTGGCTATGATTCACAGGATGAAAAAACGAAGTTGGAATTTCCTGCTGGTGATTTGAAAATATTGTGCGGGCTGTGCAAATCAAAATTTGGTGAGTATGCACTTGCTACCCAATTCGAAAGTCAAAAAGAAGACCGAATTAATTTTTGCGCTCAGAATAATATTGCCATTGCCGGAGTGATACCAACCGATGAAGAGGCAATAAAAATTTTTCAGGGAAACAATGCGGTTGGTCAATTACGAACTATCAAATTAGTTTCACAAAAACAAGAAGTGTCTCCTTCGCTCGAGCCGGCACTTATTGGACTGTTTGAAAAACGTAGCCTTGACTATAAAGAAGAACTCAAGGAAGCACAAGCGATCGCGATCACGTTGTTGGGGAAATTAAAAACATCGAACCCGAAAGCCATTGAGTTCATGATTCAACGGCTCCTGAGTTACGACCAGTCCACCGAAAATTCAAAAGAGGCATTGGCTCTTATAGGGAGACCAGCTGTACAACCGCTGATAAAACATCTGTCCTCCTCCACTATTCATGACGGAGGTCTTCGCTACACATTGGTTTTTATCCTTGGTAAAATCGGAAAGGACGCAAAGCCCGCAGAAGGAACGCTAAGACAAATACTGAGGACCGAAACTAATTCTGATATCAAGTATGCGATTGAAGCAGCTCTGCAGGAGATGCATTAAAAATCAGGGCAAGGAATAATCAATTTATCTTTGGCGGGCTTACGCGGATCGCGTGTGCTCCATGTGTACACAATACTGAACTCATGAGCGCCTCCGCTGGCAGGCCCAAGTTTTGAAATGGTGAAGTCGTAGCTGTATCC
>CAZNCO010000824.1:0-2074 GCA_964571345.1 uncultured Ohtaekwangia sp. | reverse complement strand
GTCATCCTTGAAGGTACATCCATCGCGCTTGCGCACGACACTTACCGTATAAATGCCAGGCTCTGTGAGGTTTACTTTTGGCTCAGCGCTGTTGAAGCCAAAGCTTCCATCCCACTGATAACTTACAGACACCGAATCAGGAATATTTTTGCCTGCGTCCAATGTGATGGGCTGGCCATCGATGATTTTCTGATCAGGGCCAAGATCAACTGGAAGTAGTGACGGAGCGAACAATGTGAAATTGCGCACCAACTGATTTTGTTGGGCATCGGTAATAGTAACCGTGTAGTCTCCGGCAGTAAGGTTTTTCTCGTCATTCTTCTTTTCAGTTCCTTGCCAATCTCGGCTCACTTTGTTGGTGATGCCTCTCAACGTGTATTGGAAAGGTGTTTTACCGGCAACTAACTCTACAGACACATGTCCGGCACTGGCATCGTCACAGGTAGGACTACTCAGCTTTCTTACAATGGCAAAAAAGCTTTTGGCTTTCGCAAGCGCAAACGCATCTGCACCTGAGCCATCTGTATCCCACTGCACAGAATACGTGGCAATACCGTTATCAACCTTATCTGCTGTGATGTATTCAAGATTGTTGGAAGAGAAGTTGCCTGAGCCACTCCGGTCGATCACCAGCCAGTAATTCAACAAATTTTTAGTCAAACGACTAATATCAAATCGAACCGTGGTTTTAAGTTGCTTGGCAGTGAGTCCACTCACAGCCATCATCCAATTGCGTTGAGTTACGGATAATATCGAATCTTCACCCACACCAGGTTTGTCCCGGAAGGCCATACCATTGTCGCCCCAGATGAGAGCATCATGATTGTTTAGTATTGCCTTGTTATCTTGATTTGTGATAGCAAGTGATCCTGCACTCACCATCAGTAACCCTGAATCATAAGCGCTTCCAGCTGTTTTTGGTTTAGTGAGTAGCCGTCATCCCGGCCGATGCCTGCGATGTTGTTCACATACGCTTTATTCTTGTCAGCATCCCACAAAATCTTTTCATCGGAGCTTACATAATTATGCCCAGTGTAGCCAATGCCATATTTTATTCCCAGGTAAGTTTCTACCTGCGATCGTTCCAGGAAACTGATGCCTCTGTTGTAAATCATCAGCTCAGCAAGCTTTCCTTTAAACGGTTTATCGGTTTGAGTTTTTCCGCTGCTGCCGAGTGCAATAAATGAAGTTGAGGAAGTTTGTGTTGAGGTAGTCCATGTTTGAATGACAGTGCTTCCATAGGCACGGTTTTCATTTTTACCATAGGCATCAGAGAGTGTATCAGGTCCTGAAATTTTTCGGGTGGTAGCCTTCACAGGACGAGTAATTGCATTCTCTGCTCCCCAGATGCCACGCTCGGTAGTATCACTTGTTTGATATACGGTAATCACCGTAAAATTCATTAACCCTTCAACAGTTACGGGCACTTTCAGATAGTCGTCTACACCATCGAAAATCATAACGGGGTTATAATTCAACGAGCCGCTAGCGGTAGGAAATTGACCATTGATCGATGTAGCATCTTTATGATGAGCACTTCTGTCTAGCCAGGTTAATGGAGTTCCCGTTCCAAAGTCGCCCCTCAACCACACACGCGGCCCGGTAGCTGTATCCAAGAGTTGAGCGTGGACAACGCCCGATAGAAATAAAATAAAAAAATTAAACGCAGTGGCAGGTAAAATTTTCCGCATAGGCTGTCTTTAGTTGCTCAGGCATTCTGATCACAGAATGAGGTGAGATGAAAGCAGCAACTAGACAGGAAATATTCATTCAGGTAAATTAATAGGCAAAGCAAGCGAGACGAAGGCAAAATGATTTGAGCTAAATCCATCTTGATTACTCGCGTAGTATTTTGGTCGCAATTCTGGCGCAAAGCGCAACTTGACTGATGAAATTGATTTTGAAACCCGCGTTAATGTTGGATCAGTTGTTTTTTTTCCCGAGCCCTTACCGGGAAAAAACCCGTTGTAAGATTTTGCCCAAAAATGTATAAAATGTGATTTATTTTTTTTCCGGGATAGGAGTAACTCCTATTTACAAAAACTGATGCGCTCGTTTAATTATGACTCTTTAC
>CAZNCO010000823.1:0-2074 GCA_964571345.1 uncultured Ohtaekwangia sp. | reverse complement strand
GAGGCAATAGTTTTTCGAGTGCCGTTCAGGATTATACCACCGCCATCAACAATGTGGTGACTGATGCAGGTATCTACAACAACCGCGGAAAGGCTTACTTCAATCAGGACATGTTCAATGAAGCGCTGGCTGATTTCGGAACCGCCATCGAAAAGAAAAACGATTACGCAAAAGCTTTTGAAAACCGGGCGAATACATTTCTTAAGCTGAAGAAGATTGAAGAAGCCATCAAAGATTTGCGTTCATATGAGAAGCTTACCGAAAAACCTGATGCAGAGTTTTACCAAAAATTAGGAGAAGCCTATTTTGAAATAAAAAATTACGTAGCGGCCCAGGATTATCTTGATAAAACCGTGACAGCCGGCAATCGCGATAAGAGCGTATTATTTAAAAGAGGAAAGTGTTTATTAGAGCAGCAAGACTACCAACTCGCCATTCGCGATTTTGATGAAGCTCTTAAAGGAGGCGAAAACACGGTGAGCCTGTTTCTCGAGCGAGCACGTGCCTATATCGGCCTCGACAACAAAAAGTCCGCCCTTGATAATTTGTCGAAGGCGATGACCCTTGATCCAAACAACGCAGATGTGCTTTATAATAGTGCCCTGCTAAAAGAAGAAAGTGAACAATTCGAGCAGGCGCTTATCGATTACGACAAGGCTCTCTTAATAAATCCTAAAGACGCTGCTTCCTTTGCTGGCAAAGCCAACTGCCATGCTGAGTTAGGTGACTATGGTGCGGCAGTATCTGACATGGAAGACGCCATTGCCATCGATGGAAAAAATGCCACCTATTTTAAACAACGGGGGAATTTCTATTACCAGATGCAGAAAAAAACCGAAGCGTGCGCAGATTGGAGAAAAGCTTTGGAACTAGGTGATAAAAAAGCGAAATTTTCGATCGATCAGTATTGCAAATAAAAAAAACGAGAGCTTGCAATTTGAAGTATATTTAAGATCGTAATACCCAAAATAAGTGCGGTTCATCTTAACATTAGCGCTCGTTCTGATTTTTTCGATTTGCCATTCAGCTACAAACAGGGTGGCTTTATTTGATCTTACAATTAGAAATTCAGAATCCACAACCGGGAATATTTTCTCGGTAGAACATTTATTAAAAGTTGCCGGCCTGCCTTACATCGTTACGACTGATTTTGATGAAGCATTCGATTCAAGGCTTATTATCTTCTCATCGAATATTGAACCAACCACCCTCTCTACTGCAGAAGTAACAAGCATCCAAAATTATATCAACAATGGTGGCATTGTTCTTGTAACTCAACTGAAGGATCCTCGGCTTTACGCAACTTTTGGAATATCTGCTTACTCTCCTTTTAATACTCAGCATTTCAGTTTGCATTTTGTCAATTCAGCCAATCCCCAAGTCTTCCGGTGGATCAACGATCCCAATGAAAAAAATATTATTCTCGGAGATAGCACAGAACATACAGACGTGATCGGTACGCGATCTTTTACAATCACCACAGGAAAAGCCCTCGCAAAGTTTGGCGATAACACGCCTGGATTCGTAATGAATAAAGCAGGCAATGGATATGCCTATGTACTTGGCCTCAACTGGAAAGACGTTGTATTGCGAAACCAGACAATAAGAAGTTATGGTGCTGACCGCACATACTCAAATGGATTTGAACCAGGTACAGATGTGTTCATGCTAATCATCAAAGGCATATACACCATGGCTAATCCATTTTCAATATGGAAGCACACAAGCGGATTGAACAGTAAATCATCTTTGATTATCACTCACGATGTGGATGCAACCACCTCCATCCGCGACATGATGAACAATTTCGCGGCTTATGAGTTTGAAAATGGAATAAAGAGCACCTATTTCGTGACAACGCATTATATGCATGATTCCATTGCTAAAGATTTCTGGACAAATTATGACGATGACATCAATCAGCTAAAAACATTCAAACACGAAATTGGGAGTCATTCGGTGAGCCATGTCCCCGACTTCGATAATGAGACAATTGTACCCGTTGGAACTAGCGGAAACACAGAATTAACCTATAGACCTTTTTATAATGGCCATTTTTCCGCGAACGTAACTG
>CAZNCO010000822.1:0-2083 GCA_964571345.1 uncultured Ohtaekwangia sp. | reverse complement strand
ACTGTTACTAATCTGTTTTCAGATTATTGCCCAGTCTTATAGGGGGTTAGTACAAGGCAATGGAGTTGAAAAAAAATTGGGGTGATCATAAAAATTCTATTTCACCATTCATTGAGTTGCCAGAGTTTGGAACTACCCTTGAAGTGTTTGACGCGGACGGTGGAAATAAACTGTTTGAAGTTCTGTGGACTGGCTCAAGTTTCAAACTTAAAGAGTTAGGGGATTGGTAACTGCCGCCAACACAAGCTATTTGCAACGGGCTTTGTTTGTCATCGTGGATGGTTCCGCAGGCGTTTCATGTTTTGTTCTCCTTATAAACTTATCTTTGTTCACGCCCGATGCAAATAGCATTAACGTTGTGTGCAAGCCGTTCGACAAAAAAGAGTAAGGTGACAAATTCTCAATTAAATCGAATCATTAGTGTTAGTATCTGCATGTCGACATTTCTTACTATGAGCGGGCAAAACCCAACAACAACTCGAATTGAAAAGATCAAACGACTAATACCAGACCAATTTGAAATCCTGGACTTCAAATTTGGGCACTTGGACAATGATACCTTGACTGATGCGGTAGTAATCCTCAAATCGAAATTTGAAGAAGTCGAGGATAGTACTCAGCGAGATCGATATAGACCTCTACTAATATTGTTGCAACAAAAAAACAAGTCGTTCAAATTAGCCAAGCGCAACGATCATGTTGTTCTTTGCAAAAATTGTGGTGGCACATTCGTTGATCCATTTGGAGGGTTATCTATTGAAAATAAATCTTTCGAAATAATATTCTTTGGAGGATCGCGCTATAAATGGACGAGACTAATCAGATTTAATTATGAAATAAACCTCAAGAACTGGATTTTAGTTGAGGATTCTGGTTCAGTTTATGACGGACTTCAATTGGACACTATTGAATATCCAAAAGACATAGTTTATACTAAGACTGACAATATGAAAGTGACGATAGACAATTATAAAGGTGATGATTGAACGGACTGCTCACAACAGTGCTCTTATAACAACTGCTGGCGATGTGTTGCTATCAAGTTTTGTTTTCTTAATTTTATTTGGCCCTGACGCAAAGGTCAGGGCAAGCCGTGGGAGAGGGCGCGGCAGAGGAATCTTCAGTCGTCATAAGCGCGGGGCGTTGCCGGCAATTTTGAGTAACGATTATTTTCTTATCAAACATTTGAGATAGCCATGTTTAAAAATCCATACGATGCATTAAAAGCGCTACTTCCCTTTGTAGTAGACACTTCTAATTCTTTGTGGGACGCAGGATTACTTTTTATATCAAAGAACGAAAAAGAAAGCTATCAAGTTGAGTTGACTGGTTTTTACTATGAATCAGGTAAGGACAAAGAGGACTATCGCAACACGTTTGAAAAACAGAGAGAGATTCAATTTCACGCAACGCACAAGACTGCGTACGACTATTTACAAAAACATTTTGCCGAAATAAACCACAAGGTGAAGTGGGATCGACTGGTGCTAGAGGTAAAAGCAAATGGAGGATATACTCCACACTATGAATTTGAAGGAGATGAGGTTTCTCCTGACGCACCACCCGAACCAGAAAAGATGACCATAGCATACTTATGTAAAAACTTGAAAAATTGCCTTGCACACAATGCACCTGACAACTATGAATGGATGTGGGAGATTTTGGAGAGAACAAAAGAAGGAGACGGAAGGAAAGGAATTGCCGGGAAGTTCTACTACTCATTACATGAAGATAAAAGCAACGCGCAACCCCTTGAGCCAGGGGAATATATTTATATGTACAATGTATCTGAGCAACTATTTGATGAATTTTTGAGCGAGAAAACAGAAGGATGGACTAAAATGCGGTTAGATTTTTCGCGACAAGGAAAAGTTCATTACGATCTTCTAGAACGAGAATAGTGACTCCATCAAAACTGCGACCAATACAGGTACGTTGCCAGCAATTTTGGACATAGTACAATTAACAAACAAGTAATATGAAAAGCAACATTATGACTTTGGTTTTAATGACATGCTCCTCATTGGTGTACGGACAATTATCGTTGGGAATACAGGCAGGGGCAAAAATAAATTCATTAAGG
>CAZNCO010000821.1:0-2091 GCA_964571345.1 uncultured Ohtaekwangia sp. | reverse complement strand
CATGCTTACAATCGCGCAAGGCTTGGAAGCTAAATCAGTAGGGATAGATGATAAAGATCTTGCGGGTACGACTGCCATGCAGGGGTATCTATTTCATACACAATTTGGCGGTAAGAAATATGATCCTTATGTATTCCGGGGGTTGTACACCGCTTTAACAAAACTGTACGGCAAGAATTACAATGTTGTAAGAATGCCTGGTTCCTATAAAAATAAAATGTTTGCTTTGGTGGTATCACCTTCGTCCAGTAATTTTTATACCACGGGTAATGAGGGAAAAATTTACAAAGCTGATTATCTGACACAGAAGGTGGATGGAATAATCAACGAAAAAGAGTTTCCGGATCGTGTGTTGGCACTCAGCAGGGATGAGAAGTTTTTAGTTAATGCCAGTGATTCAAGCTTTACTGAGGTGTTTGATTTGTCTGGTACGAATCGAAAATCTCGAATCATAACCGGTCACAAGAAATTTGTAAATGATATTAAATTTTTGCCGGACAACTCCGGATATATTTCGGTTTCAAATGACAAGACAATCCGATTCAATAACCATGTAACTGGAGATTCAAGGAATATCCTCAGTCTTCCATTCGAGCTAAAGTCCATTGATATTAGTTCAGATGGAAGATGGCTTGCTGGAGGGTCGGCCAGTGGAAAATTAGTTCTTGTAGATTTAAGAAACAGCAGTTATTCCGAATTAAAGGATGAATCGCCAAATCGAATACTCTCAATTGCTTTTCATCCCTCCAAAAATGTAATTGCCTATGGCGTGGAAATGATTGAGCAGCGCAGGGGAACTGTGAAGATTTTTGATCTTGCTTCAAAGAAAGTTGTAAAAGAGTTGGGTGGGCACAAGGCAGGAATTTCAGATCTTGAATTTAGCCCTGATGGTCAACTTCTGGCAAGCGCAGGACTTGATCGGAAGCTTCAGATGTGGGTGTTTGATCAGGTAGATGACTTACCAGTTGAGATGGAAAATAGTAACGGTTATGTGTGGAAGATTTCTTTTAGCAAAGATTCGAACTATTTACTTGCGGCAGCCAACGATAGCGAAATCAGGGTGTGGCCGACAGATCCAAAAATGCTGGCCGAAAAAATTTGTCCCAAGCTTGGCAGAAATATGACTTCGGAAGAATGGAGTATTTATGTGGGTAATGCGGTGCCCTATGAACCGACATGTACAAACTTGTCAACTAAAAATCCGTAACTGATGCTTCGTCTTGTCTTGGTCTTTGTTCTTATAATTAGCTCCGTTTCAAGGTCGTTTGCTCAAAATAGTTGTGAAGAAACACTTGCATTAGCTACAGCAGAATTTGATGCTGGAAGATTCTATGCGATTTCATCGATTCTAAAGCCTTGCCTTGATGGAAATTTTAGCAAGGAACAACGAGTAAGAGCCTATTTACTGCTAACCCAAGCATATCTTATTTTAGATGATCCAATCTCAGCCGAGAATAGTTACCTATTGTTGTTAAAAGCAGATCCTGAATATGTTGCCAATCCTGCTCGTGATCCTATTGACGTTTATTATTTAAGTAAAAAATTTACAACTACGCCCATCTTTACTCCACACTTCAGAGCTGGCGCCAACACTTCGCTGGCGAGAACCATTTATGATATTTCGACTGATAATAAGTCTTACAGTCCTGATAAGATTTATAGGCTGGGTTATCAGGTTGGTGGTGGGTTGGATTGGAATATAGATTCACACTGGAGTCTTTCACTTGGCCTTGGGTACTCATTTAAGTCATTCAAGGCAATGTATTCTAATATTTTTGGAGCCGACTCGCGGACTTTTACAGAAAAGCAAGATTGGATTGATATTCCATTTTATATTCGTTATTCAGCAGACTCTGGTAAATTCAGACCTTTTGGATATGTCGGGGTGGCTTCCAATTTATTGGTATCAGCTCGATTGTCCCTGGAAGGCATCGATGCTAATGTATCAAGTCCGGGGCAAACTCCATCTACGGGCCCAGATGAACAAATTACATTTAAACGAAATTTCTTCAATCGGTCGCTTATTTTTGGTGGTGGAGTAAAGGTGAAACAAGGAATTAATTATTTCTATGTGGATGTACGTTACTTAGC
>CAZNCO010000820.1:0-2097 GCA_964571345.1 uncultured Ohtaekwangia sp. | reverse complement strand
CAACGGGTGTTCCGCCAATAGCGGATTCCACAATCATATTTACATCGTCAATGTTTAAACCATAGCGTCCGATTTCATCACGCTTGATGTCAACTACAAGATACTTTCCGCCTGTAATTGGCTCAACATATAAGTCTTTAACTCCGGGGATTCCTTCCAAAACTTTTTTGACCTTTTCCGAAACTGAATAAATCGTGTCGAGACGCTGGCCGTACACTTTTACTCCAACATCAGTGCGAATTCCCGTAGCAAGCATATTGATCCTGTTGATAATCGGCTGCGTCCATCCGTTTACAACACCTGGTATCTGCAACTTTGCATCCAGCTCATTGATGATGTCTTTCTTCGTGATGCCTTGTCGCCACTGACTCTTGGGCTTGAGCATGATGATTGTCTCGATCATACTGATCGGTGAATTGTCTGTAGCTGTGCTCGCACGACCTGCTTTGCCAAGAACCTTATCCACTTCAGGTACCGAGTGGATAATTTTATCCTGAACTTGTAGTATGCGCTTAGCTTCTGCATTTGAAATATCAGGAAGTGTTACCGGCATAAAAAGAATCGACTGCTCATCCAGCGGGGGCATAAATTCAGAACCGAGACCGATGATTAGTGGAATGCTAATTAGTAAAGCCACGATGTTGATCCCAATGGTAGTCTTCCTCCACTTAATGCACCAACGAATCACAGGCTCGTAGATCTTTTCCAAAATCCTGTTTATGGGATTGGAATTTTCATCCTTGAATTTGCCCTTCATGAAAAACGAGATCAACACAGGAGCAAGTGTGACTACCAAAATGGCATCCACCAGCATGATGAATGTTTTGGTGTATGCTAGCGGATGAAAGAGTTTTCCTTCTTGACCTGTAAGCATGAACACTGGCAAGAATGAAGTGATGATAATTATAGTCGAATAAAAAACACCCCTCGAAACTTGTTTGCTTGATTTTTCAATAATAGCAAGCCGTTCTTCCTCCGTGATCCAGGGCTCTTCTTTTTTGCGTGAGAATATCTTTCTGAAAAAATTCATTGCTCGTCTTTTTTATTGTTTGCCTGATTTCTGTGCCATTACTTCTGCGTAGCGATGCGAGAGATGCTTGTATGCATTCTCTGACATAATGATTCCATTATCCACGATGACACCAATTGCCAAGGCTATTCCGGTCAGCGACATGATGTTGGACGAAATATTAAAAGCATTTAGAAGGATGAAAGCTGTTGCCAGTGTAATTGGAATCTGGATGATGATGCTAAGCGCACTCCGCCAGTGAAACAGAAATAGGATCACGACCAACGAAACCACAATCATTTCTTCGATCAGCGTGCGTTTAATAGAAGAAACAGATTCCTCGATTAGCCCGCTGCGGTCATAGGCAAGGTTGAACTTCATTCCCTCAGGAAATCCTTTCGCCACTTCTTCCATTTTCTTTTTCACTTTGTTGATTACTTCATCTGCATTTTCTCCATAGCGCATCACAACAATTCCTCCCACGGTCTCACCCTCACCACCTTGATCGAAAATGCCAAGGCGCAACTGACCAGTCATCTGCACGGTGGCAACATCTTTTACCGTTACCGGAATGGAGTTCACTGTCTTCAGTGGAATTTTCTCGATCTCCTCCACACTTTTTATATAGCCAGTGGTTTTGATCACGTAGCCAATGTCATTCGATTCAAATTTTCGTCCTCCTGCTTCATTGTTGTTTGATCGTATGGCTTGAATGACTTGAGGAACTGACAGGCCGAAGTAGGTGAGTCGGTTGGGATTGATCGTGATCTGGTATTGCTTTTCGAATCCACCGAAGGAAGCCACCTCTGCAACTCCCTGAACATTCTGAAGTCCGAACTTTACATACCAATCCTGAATCGCGCGTTGTTCTCCCAAATCCATTCCTGGAGCTTCCAGTGTGTACCAAAGGATGTGACCAACGCCTGTGCCATCTGGACCTATGGTCGGAACCACGGTTTCTGGTAGTAAGCGAGATGCATAGTTGAGTCTTTCCAGAACACGTTGACGGGCCCAATAAACATCTACATCATCATCGAAGATGACATACACGAAGCTCATACCGAACATCGATGTGCCACGCACATATT
>CAZNCO010000819.1:0-2099 GCA_964571345.1 uncultured Ohtaekwangia sp. | reverse complement strand
TTGATGTGTTCGGTCAGTAAGCTCATCACATCGGGCATGCCTACTATCTTTTTAAAATCTGACTGAACATCGGAGGGTAAGCTTTCATTGATTTTTTCAAACGCTTC
The DNA here is from genome assembly GCA_964571345.1 of uncultured Ohtaekwangia sp. Lineage (GTDB taxonomy): Bacteria > Bacteroidota > Bacteroidia > Cytophagales > Cyclobacteriaceae > ELB16-189. The sequence goes on along the minus strand of CAZNCO010000819.1, from coordinate 1,992 downwards.
CTGCGAAGCCTGGTAGGTTTTGTCCATCGATCGGATGTCTTTCACACGCGAAGGAAATAAGGCGCTTACGGTCGGTGCCAATTCTTTTGGGTAATGATCCAGCAATGGCTTTACCTGATCGAAGTTGTTGTAGGAACTGGTGGCCAGTTGATGAACTAAATCCGGATAGCGACTTAGTTCATAAAATTTCTCTTGCTCTTCACGCGGATAATCTGCGATCAGGTCCTGAAAAGATTGACTGCTTCGCGCTTGAATCCGTTCCACCTTCACCAGCTTTTGTGTGTATTGCGATACGTTTAAAATGGCATTGCGAACGTCTGCCGAATAGGGAGCGATAGATGAGATAATGTCATCGTCCTCTTTTTTAAGACTGTCCTGATAGGTTTGCGCAAATGATGAAAATACTTGCGCCAGGAAAACAACCGAGAGATAAATCCCGGATTTTATGTTTGTTTTCATAAATCAAATTTTAATGAACACCTGTTAGACAATTAAACGCAGAGTTAGTTTAAATTATTAAACGGGGTATCTAAAATGATATTGCTGAAAACGAAAAGTAGAATTCTGCAACGCTTACCTGCAATGATTATCGTTTCTTGAAAGTCGGATTGTTTTCATGAATGATTATTGAAAGTCTTCCGGTTTCAATGTGCCTACAGCATAATCAACCAAAACTTTCTGGAAGAGTAATCTGTATTCGGCCTGTGCTTTGTCGGTTTGCGCCTGAACCAACACTTTGTTCGCATTAGCGAAATCAACAAAACTAGTTACACCAAGATTGTATCTTTCCGACTCGAGCTGGAGAGCCAGCTCAGCAGCTCTTAGTTGATCTAACGTCACCGTGTATGCTTTTTTTGCTCCATCAAAAGTATTTACTGCGCGAATTACATCGTTTTTAATTTGGTATTCGAGACTTTTGGTCGTCAGCTTCGCATTTTCATAAAGAACTTTTTGTTGGGTGTAGGCTGTCCGGTTTTGAAGACCATTGAATAAGGGTATTGTTAGTTGCAAACCATATTGCTTGAAGACGTTGTTTGATTTGAACTGTTCGGAAAACGGTCGTGGTTTTTCCCGGTTTACCACATTAGTTTGATCATACGTTAATGAATAGCCTGAGGCAGCAGAGGGGTCAACGACAATTCTAGGTGTATAGCTTGGTACAGAATCTGGTGCGTTGTGCTGGTAGTTGTAGGCAGACCCATAAGTTCCGAATGCATAAAGATAAGGCATCATATTCCCTCTCGCTGCAGCCGTGCTGAAGCGATAAGCGTTTTCGGTCTTTATTGCTCTCAAATAGTCAGCCCGGCTCAGCTTAGCCTGGTCGGCTAATTTTTCAACATTCAGTGAGTCGCCACTTATCGAATTAATATCCCATTTAGGTTTTTCAACCTGGTATTCTTCAAATGGATCTATCAGCAATGTTTGCGTAAGCAGTGTCTTGTCATTCTGCAACGTGATTTTAGCCTGTACGTACCGCAATTCTGCCGCTTTCATCAAAGCTTCCTGATTGTATTGGTCAACAGGCGACTTGGCACCTAGGTTCACCTGCTCTTTTACTTGCTGAAACTGTTTGTCGAGTGCGTCAAAGTTTTCTTTGGCGATTCTTTCTAGTTCCACGTCCAGCATTACCTGCAGATATTGTGTGGCTACCGAGTTGATCAGATCTTGTTGAGTCCTGTTAACATAAAACGCTTGCGCGTCAACAAGGTTAGAATATTGTTTGATGCTGTTAATCCTGTTGAATCCGCTAAAAAGATTGATGTTCGCGTTTATTGAACCGGTCACCCGGTCTGTCACACCATTAATAACCTGACCGGTGTTGGTATTAAGAAAGTTACCATCGTTTCGAAAAGCTGCACCATTTATCGTAACACTTGGTCCTGCCGCAACAGCACTTTGAGTTTTTTGAATTTGACTTAATTCGAGACTGTTTTTTTGTTGATTAAATAAGACACCATTTCTCAGTGCTATCTTTATCGCATTCTCAAATGT
>CAZNCO010000818.1:0-2106 GCA_964571345.1 uncultured Ohtaekwangia sp. | reverse complement strand
GCATCATGTTGGCATCCAATTTCATAAACAAAAACATAAATAACGCAAAGCCCAAAGAACCAATAGCCGCGGTAGCAACACCGGTAGCAAGGGCGCGAAAATAATTGATATGCTTACCGTGTGTTTCTTTGAATTTCTTCAACGCAAAGTAGACCCCAGCTACGAGGATTAACAAGTTGAGCAAACGTAATTCAACGTGATGGCTTAAGCCGATAACTTTCATGACCAAAAAATAAGCAATCAGTCCGCCAGCAATGCGGAGACCATAGTTCCCGGGAATGTGTTCAGCATCGGTAAAGAATTCCTTTGGTGATATCATGGTTTCATTGGTTAGGTGTTATTTGATTATAAAATCGTGAGTCAACTATTATGACCCATACCAAGTTTAAACTTTTTAGCCTTACATGCAATTTTTCAGGCTCCTAATTTTCTTATATTCGACAATTAAACACCAGATTATGAAAGTATTAAAAGCCATTGGCCTTGTCCTTGGTTCTTTGATTGTGTTGTTTGTTGCTGTCACTGCGTTCATGTCACCCAGGTCGCACATGGAGCGAGCCATTGTTGTAAACGCATCTCCTGCTTCCATTTTTCAGGTGGTCAACAATTATAAAAACTTCAATCGGTGGTCGCCCTGGGCAGAGCTTGACCCCGACACAAAATACTTTTATGAAGGACCAGAGTCGGGCGTGGGCGCTAAGATGCGATGGGAAAGTAAACATGACCAAGTTGGCAATGGCGCGCAATGGATTTTGGAAAGTGAAGAAAACAAGCGCGTAAAAAGTCAAATGCAATTTGGCGAAATAGGCGGCACTTATACCAGTGAGATTATTCTCACACCCGTGGAAGGAGGAACCGAAATTGTGTGGACGTATGACGGAGACGTCACTGGAACCGGCCTGTCCTCTTCTATGTACAAAGTAATGGGGATGATGATGGATAAATTTTTAGGACCGGTTTACGAGCAGGGCCTTGCTAAGCTAAGAAACGTAGTGGAAGCGATGCCAAAAGAGCCGGTAGCTTCAATGGATTCAACGGCCACCAAATAAAAATTTCGTTGCTCCGTTGCAACCTTCTGATTTAGTTTTGCTTCTCATGTATCAGCGTTTTAAAACTTTACATTCATGAGTAAGTCAACCGTTTTCAAAAAGATCATTCATTTTCCACTCACGAAAATACTGGTGGGGCTCATCGTTTGTGCCGGAGTCATCGCTGGGGTCCAACTCATGCTAAAAACCATATTGGAAGGAACGGGATGGACGCTGGACTTTCAAAACCTGATGGGTGGATTTATCGTGGCACTTCTTGCGTTAATTGTTTATCATGGGCTATTCATGTTATACGAAAGGCGAACCATAACTGAGTTGTCGCTTACAAACTTTGGTAAAAACCTACTTACTGGTTTTGTCTTAGGTGCGGGGTTACAATCACTTACCATATTTGTCATTTTTATCAACGGAGGATTTTCGATACTGGCTGTGAACAGTTTTCTCTCGGTTTTGCCGGCTCTCGGCATGGCTTTCTCATCTGCCATCGTAGAAGAGATTTTGTTTCGTGGAATTATCTATCGCATTGCGGAAGAAAAACTCGGCAGTTATCTGGCATTAGCTATTTCAGCTTCACTCTTTGGTGCCGCCCATCTCGCCAATCCTAACAGTTCTTTACTGGCAGGCGCAGGTATTGCCATTCAGGCCGGTGTGTTTCTGGGAGCCGCGTTTATATACAGCAAAAATTTATGGATGCCCATAGCCTTGCACTTCGCCTGGAATTTTACTCAAGCGGGCATTTTTGGTGCCACCACTTCGGGTAATTCTATCGGCAAAAGTCTTTTAACTACCAGTATTGAGGGTAACGAAATTATTTCGGGTGGCGCCTTTGGGCCAGAAGGTTCGATTCAAGCAACATTATTCTGCTTTATAGCAGCGATTGTGTTAATGATTGCTAATCGCAGGCAAAACAAGATCGTAAAACCATACTGGATCAAGCTCAAAAACGCTAATTCAAGTTCTCCAATTCCAGCGTAAACGTGGCTCCTTTTCCATATTCCGATTCAACAAGAATTCTTCCGCCCATTTTTTCAGCCGCTTCTTTCGCAATATAAAGGCC
>CAZNCO010000817.1:0-2107 GCA_964571345.1 uncultured Ohtaekwangia sp. | reverse complement strand
TTTGCCAACAAAGGTATAGTTATCCCCGCCATTCCAACAGATACAATTGGTCTCGCGATCGGGCTGGAAGTAAAGACAGATATTTTAAATCATCCGATCAAAGGTCGCCCGGACTTGGGAGCCAGCGAGATAAAGTAATTAAGGTATGAGATTTACAGTCAGGTTAAAATCAAAATATAAATTGGTACGAATGTATGGCATAGCCTTTATTGTTGCCTTTGGCTTGTTAGGATACAGTGTCTTACCTACAGCGCAGACGAGGGGAGATATTAAGCCAAATGTGATTATAATTCTCACAGATGATCAGGGATATGGAGACGTAGGGTTTAATGGGTGCAAGGATATTCCAACTCCAAACATCGATCGAATTGCAAAAAACGGTGTGACGTTTTCGAAGGGCTACGCAAGCTTTGCAGTTTGTGGGCCGAGTCGCGCAGGGTTAATTACCGGGCGCTATCAGGATCGCTTTGGGTTTAGTCGCAACCCCTTATTCACACCGAACGATGCGCGACAAGGCTTACCACTTACAGAACAGACAATGGCAGATGTGCTTCGCGATGCCGGATACCGAACGATGGCCATCGGCAAATGGCACTTGGGCGCACATGCTTCGCAGCACCCATTGAAAAGAGGGTTCGATGAATTTTTTGGATTCACAGGAGGCGGCCATCGATATTTCCCACAAGACTGGGTGAAAACGGATGTTAATAGTGTACGTAGCGAATCTGACTCCTATAAGACTAAGTTGATCAGAAATAATAACCAGGTAGAAGAGAAAGAATACATCACGGATGCCTTTTCAAGAGAGGCGGTTGAATTCGTAAAACGAAACGACAAGAATCCATTTTTCTTGTACCTCGCCTATAATGCACCACATGCACCTTTGCAGGCAACTGAGAAATATTTATCCAGATTTTCGGGTATAAAAGATGAAAAGAGAAAGACCTATGCTGCTATGGTGAGTGCAGTAGATGATGGCGTAGGAAGGTTATTGAATCAACTTGAGCAATCAGGTCAAATGGAGAATACCATCATCTTCTTTCTGTCTGATAACGGAGGGCCGCACGATAACGGATCTAACAACCAACCTCTGCGGGGACATAAAGGATCTCTTTACGATGGTGGCATTCACGTGCCCTTTGCGATGCAATGGAAAGGACATGTGCCAGAAGGTAAAAGATACAATCATCCTGTGATCTCGCTTGATATATTTGCCACTGCTATCGCACAGGCACAAGCCAAATCGCGCAATCAACTAGATGGTGTAAATCTCATTCCTTTTGTTACCGGAAAAAACACCGGCACACCACACGATTATTTGTTCTGGCGGCAATTCGATCGGCAAACCATGGCTACGCTTAATGACAGCATCAAAATGATAAATGAATCAGGTACACTTCAATTGTTTAATGTGTCCAACGATATTTCTGAGAAAGCTCCTTTTCGCGAAGATGTGATGGTGGAAAGAATAGATAAAGAATATTCGAAGTGGAATGAACATAATATCCCCCCGGCTTTTTATGGCCTTTTACAGGCTGAAGAATACGATAAGCTTTATCGCAGACAAACTGAGCATGAAAAGAATAAATATTAATAAGTAAGAGATACTATTCTTAGAGAATTGGTTTTTGGGGTGTTCTAGAGAAAAGAGCGCTGCTTCGAAAGAGGCAGCCTCTTTTAATTTTATGATTACGATTTTGAAATATAATCATAAGGTAAAATGATCGCTTCCTTAAAAATAATTTCACCCGTCAACTGATTCTATTTACTTGTGAAATAATCAATAGAATAAGGAAGCCTTTGTATTACTAGTCTGAGATGATTAAGTTTCGTGAATAGTAGTCTTATAGTCGCCAATGAAAAAGTATTTTATTGTTGGTCTTTTCCTGTAGTCATTTAATCTTTTCTCTGAAAGCGCAAAAAATCAGTGAACAACCCAACATCATTTTTATACTTACTGATGACTTAGGGTATGGAGATATCGGAGTTTTTTATCAAAATATCAGAAAGCAAAAGAATGATCATAATAAACCTTGGCTCTCTACTCCGAATTTAGATAAGCTCGCCAAGAGCGGAGTGATGTTAACAAGCCACTATTGCGGGGCTC
>CAZNCO010000816.1:0-2111 GCA_964571345.1 uncultured Ohtaekwangia sp. | reverse complement strand
GGTATGGCCTGCAAGCCTCTAAGAAACCTAACCCTTCCATTTCGACAGCCAATGCATGGATGCAATACTTTCTAAGGAACAAATAAAGGGGCGCTTTCACCGACCCTACTACTTTTTCTCCAGATGCGATAGTTCCAGGCAAGCACAAAATTTCTTCGTGAAAGCTTTTGTTCAAAAGACGCTCTGATTGTTTTTTCCATTCAGCAGAGTTGGCAAAACTGACAGCTTTTTGTTCCATCTCATACGATGAAAAGCCAAATTGAGGTCTTGATAAGAATTCTTCCTTTGCCTTTCCTCTTTCATATCCAATAACATCAGTGCCGATAACAATATCACCAACACTTACATCCTTCAAGCCGCCCGCGACTCCCACGAAGAAAAGATAAGTTGGGTTAAAATGCTTAATGACTCTTTCAGTTTCTATTGCCGCGTTGATGTTAGTTTGATTTGTTCTTCCAACTACGATTTGAAGTCTGCTTCCGTTGGAAATATATTGTCCCACTTTGTAAATGGTTTTTGAATCTGGATGTTCATAGTCAACAATATTAGTCAGTTTGCTTGCTACTGCTTCTTGTTCCAGCGGTAGCGCTGTTTGTATCACAATTGAATTCATATTTTGCTCCACAGTTCTTTTAAAGTCTTTAGTTCTTCGTTTTTTGGGAATTCTTTAACCATAGCCTTAAGTAATCCCTTTGTGGTTATATCCTTACAACCACCATTTCTAAGTTTATAAAGTGCTTTCGTCCATGAATCCTTCCCAGTGGTCTTAAGATTCAGATCATGTTTATGACCTCCCGCTTGTTTCCATATTTCATTTTCGGAAGGCCCTTCCTGATATAATCGAATCGCAATGTCTAAAAAAGAAGACCACCATTCGTCTTTTGATATTGTTGAACCGTCAATAATATCTGAGAAAATTAATGATGCTTTGTCAAAGAAGCCAAGTAGCGGATAACATTCTACCAGGGCAACTTTCAGGTTTTTAATTTGAGTTACCCGAGATTTAATGACATGAGCTACTTTTGATAAGCTTCTCGAAAATGCCAACTTGCCAAGTTGCGTGGCGTCTACTACATCCATTTTACCTGAATAATTGGCAACATAATCTTTAATTACATTCTCAGGAATTTGCGAATAGAAATTGAAGATAGGTAAGACATTCTTGATCTTATCCCTGTTATAATACAGAAAGACTGAAATCCCATTTGATACTATGTAGGAAGAAAGTTCAGTGTCTGGAGGAACAGGGTACGTTGAATTTTCACTCAAAGCTTGAAGGAATGCCCCTGCTGTCTTTTCTAAAAACGTTTCTTTAACAGGTCGAGGTAACTTTGTCCACAACTTGTTTCTGTCAGAATAAGTCAAGGCATTGGCAAACTCTGTTTCACTGATCTTCTCTAAAAGCCCATTGCTAATAGATTTTCCGCTCAACAAAGAATCAAAAAGAAGATGAACAGTTTTTTGAGGCTCTTTTATTCCATCAAAAATTTTGTTTCCACTATTTATTGCAGCAAGCCACACTTCTTGCCAATTATAATTTTCAATTTGTATATCACCTAGTATTTTTGAATTCTCCACACAAAGATCACCAGAAATACCGATGAGCCGTCTATCTCCATTACCAATTGCAAAAGAAAGTATATGACTAGGGTTAACACCCTCTGTAATTATCTCGACACCATCAAAGTTGTTATTGTCTAAATCAACTTTCAATTGTTCCCTAATCGCGTCTTCAAAATTCAACTGAGACTTCAGAATTGTAGCGTAAAGTCGAAACCACTTTCTTTTTGACGCAAAATATTTGACCTCAGACAAAATATCATCGGCAGCCTTTGGAAGTGAACTATAAAAGTGTTTTTCTGCTTCATTCGTATTCTCAATTTCACTAGAAATCACCTTGAGAATCTTCACATCATTTACAATCCATTGCCAAATAATTCTTACCGCTACAATGTTGATATTGGCAAGAAAATTCGAAATGTTTTTTGAAAGTAGCTTTATCAACCAGTTACTTTGAGGGGCTTCTGCAATTTGAATAATAAAGGGAGCATAATTTACTTTTTGATTTTGCTTCTCGTTCAATAAATAATTAACACTCCATTTATCTACGG
>CAZNCO010000815.1:0-2117 GCA_964571345.1 uncultured Ohtaekwangia sp. | reverse complement strand
GGATTTATATGGTCCACTCAATATCTATAAGAAAATTGAGGGCTCAAGTTCAACTTACAACACGATTGTGATGGGGCCGTGGAGTCATGGCGATTGGGCTCGTGAACCTGGGTATCAGCAAGTAAACCATATTTATTTTGGCGACAGCATTTCCACCTTTTATCAGCGTGAGATTGAGCGCAAATTTTTCAACGCCATGTTGAAAGAAGTTTCTCAGCCAGCACTCCCAGAAGCGTATATGTTCGACTGTGGTCTAAAAACCTGGAAACAGTTCACCGAATGGCCTCCGAAAGAAATTCCACCGGTAAAGTTATATTTTGGAGAGAAAGGAAAGCTATCGATCAATCAACCTACCAGGGAAGATGTTGCATTTGACTACGTGAGCGATCCGAACAAGCCAGTTCCATACACATCTCAAATTGAAGGATTGGTATTCACACCACGCAGATTTATGAGCGATGATCAGCGGGAAGCTTCTCGCAGGCCAGATGTAATCACATTCCAAACTGATCTATTAACCAACGACATCACTCTTGCAGGAGAGATTGCAGCAAAGTTGAAAGTATCCATGACTGGTACCGATGCAGATTTTATCGTGAAGCTGATTGATGTATATCCAGATGACACACCCAATGATACAAAACACAACCCCGCCAACATCATTATGGCCGGCTATCAGCAGCTGGTGCGTAGCGAAGTTTTTCGTGGGCGCTTCCGCAATAGTTTTGAAAAACCAGAGCCATTTAAACCTGAGCAAATAACAGATGTAAACTTTGCCTTGCAAGACGTGCTGCACACCTTTAAGAAAGGTCATCGGGTGATGGTTCAAATTCACAGCACTTGGTTTCCATACATCGACCGCAATCCACAGAAATACGTGGATAATATTTACAAGGCCAATGAAGAAGACTTTATCAAATCAACCATCAAAGTTTACGGATCTTCTGTAGTAGAGATTGGTGGCGGTGAAAAATTAAAAGGGAAGATCGAGCAGAAGAAATAGTACTTTCGAAATATTGAAACACCGTTTAATGTTAAATTAGATCCGAAAATCAATTCCTAACCGATCAATAATATTTCTCATGTCGCTTAAACTCTTTCGCTTTGGCACCTTTGGCAATGAAAAACCGGGTGTGGTATCTTCTACCGGAAAACATTTAGACATCACTGCATTTAGAGAAGACTACAACGAAGCTTTCTTTCAGTCGAATGGACTGGAGCGGCTTTCGGCCTGGCTTCAAGGCAACGAGAGCAAATGCCCTGAACTTGCTGCTGGTTTTCGGTTCGGCTCCTGTGTGGCGCGGCCTTCCAAAATTATTTGTATCGGGCTCAACTACACCAAGCATGCGGTAGAGTCAGGAATGGCCATTCCTAAAGAGCCGATCATATTTTTCAAATCAACATCAAGCCTTGGCGGACCGAATGATGATGTGGTCATCCCTAAAAATTCAGAAAAAACAGATTGGGAAGTAGAACTCGCTATTATTATTGGCAAAAAGGCATCGTATGTGAAAGAGGAAGATGCCGCGAACTATATCGCAGGCTATGCAGTAATGAACGATTACAGCGAACGCGAATTTCAACTGGAGCGCGGTGGCCAATGGGATAAAGGCAAAGGCTGCGATACGTTTGGCCCGTTAGGACCTTATCTTGTCACTGCCAGTAAAAATCTCGACCCTCAGAATCTTCGCCTTTGGTTGAGTCTGAATGGAGAAAAACTTCAGGACTCTAATACCGCAGACATGATCTTCGGAGTTTATCATATTGTGAGTTATGTGAGCCAATTTATGACCTTGCTGCCGGGCGATGTGATTTCTACGGGCACGCCTTCCGGTGTGGGAATGGGCTTCAAACCTCCACGCTACCTGAAACCCGGAGATGTGGTGGAACTTGGGATTGAAGGTCTTGGCGAACAAAAGCAGAAAACAGTAGCACATTCCTGAATTTAATTTTTGCTTGGCTAGCCGCGGCTCTTTACTTTTATGCGGCAATCTATTTCCTATGAGATCATTATTTGTTGCGTTCCTTTTTATCGCCACTATGGCCAATGCCCAGACTAAAAAGCGTACTTACGACACACTCCCAAACGTACCGGATCATTATGTAAAACGATATGC
>CAZNCO010000814.1:0-2123 GCA_964571345.1 uncultured Ohtaekwangia sp. | reverse complement strand
GTACTTGGGTTAGAAGCAAACCTAGCATAAAATGGATTATAAGCAGGGTTACTCGCTGCTGGGCCTCCTGTGGCGGGCGTAAGACATTGTGCTAAAATTATTCCTGGAACGCCAAAATTGTTTAATTTGGATTTGTCTCCTGTAAATGGAGTAGGCAAATCAGCTGTGTTATATGGCGCGGGAACACCAGTGGCTCCGGCAGGAGTAGGAACTGCATGCGCTTGAATTCCGTCAGCAGCAAAGAGCACTAGTCTTCCTCGAATAATTCCTCCACTAGGGTTGGAATAGGAAGAATTATATCCATTCACTGAATTGATATCTGGTTGATTAAAAGCAAGAGAAGCTCCTTGAGCGATGGAAAATTGCTTTGAAAGAATCAAGGGTAATGAATTTTGCTGCCCCTCCGTAAACAATGCTCCCGCTTGATATCCAGCTGTTAACGAATTTCCAATGGCCACAAATTTCGTAAAATCGGCATTGCCCTTCGATCCAGTAACAACTGCAGGCGGTGTGGTGGTCGGAGGTTTAAGGTCGATCATTTCTTGTTTACAGCCGATGGTAATCACTGTCAGTACGGTGGCACTAAAGAATTTATATAGTTTCATAAAATTCATTTCTTTTAGTTAAAGAATTCATCAAATGTGATGGATATATAATACATCTGACCAATGAAAGGTGAACCAAAGTTGGTGCGATAGTCATTGCCACCAAGGTTGGTTCCTCCGATTTTAATGATCGATTTCATGGGTGCCATTTTATAGCTCACTTGAGCATCAAGAACGCCATATGCCGGGATATTGGCTACGCCATAGGAAGATTCCCATAGGAAAGCATCCTGGTAGCGCATGTTCACATTAAAGCCAAGATTCTTGGTCACCTTTCTATTCCCTACGCCAAAACTGTATCTGTTTTGTGGCGTGTTGAAGTTAGCCTGAAAGTCTGATGATGTTTGACCATTGAAGGTTGCATAGTTGTAATTGCCGGTAAGCACAAAACTCTTTGGTAAATTATAAGTAAGACCCAAGCCAACACCCTGAGAAGTAAGAGTGTAAGGAGAGTTGGTGTAAGGATACCAGAGAGAGCCTGCAGGAATATTGTTAGTAGTACTTTGATGAGCCGTTGGATTCTTACTCACGACAAACTGCTCACCCAGGAAATCACTATACGAAGAATAATAATAATTAAGGTCCACCAATAATTTTGTTGCAATTACTCCTTTGTAACCTATTTCGTAAGACCATAGTTGTTCAGGTTTTACGTAGGAAAGATTTGCTGATTTCAATAGGGATGGATTCCCTCCTGTTGTTGTTCCGTCAGCGTTAATGGTTCCTCCACTTGCTAAGAAATCTTTGTATGAATTGTAGGTATAAGCACCATCTCCATAAACCCCGTATCTGGATGCATTAGAAGGCACTCCGCCCAAAAGTATTCCAGTGGGATTGTTGAAGTAAATATACTGAGCTTGTGTATCAGGTAAGCGGAAACCAGTTTGGAAACTCGCACGAATATTATGATTCTGATTGAACGTATAGACGGCAGAAACCCGTGGCGTGAAATGTCCGTCAAAATTATCCATTTTATCATAACGAAGAGAACCTGTTAGTTTCAATTTCTCAGCAAGCGTTTTTGATACTTGAGCGTACATACCAAAAGTATTGATGAAAATTCGTTGAGGATTGTTGGCATCAACAGGTGCTTCGTCAAAGATGGTGCCGTTCGAAAATAAACTATACTGTCTGAAGTTTCCGCCTACAATTATATCGGCCCACTTTACGTTTTTGAAATTATAATAAAACTCGGCATGCCAGAGTTTTGAATTATCATAGAAGGATGCTCCTCCTGGATTCTTTTGAAAGAAATTCCTTCGAACTGTATTAATCGCAGCACTGGCTGTTGCAGTTGGATTACCATTTGAATCGAAAATGTTACGATCGGCAAATGAGCGTGCTACCGCATTGGCGGCTGTTGGGTTGCCAGCAGCAGAAAGATCTTGAGTATTGGTAAAAGGATTATATCCTTGCAATGCCAATACATAGGCATATCCATATTCAGGAGCCCATTGAGTCTTTGTTGGACTTACTGTTTCATTTGCAAGAGCACCAAGAGCATCCATGTTATAGGAC
>CAZNCO010000813.1:0-2125 GCA_964571345.1 uncultured Ohtaekwangia sp. | reverse complement strand
GATCTGGAATTCTCGATTCTGAATTGGCGGTTGAATATATGGGGCTATAAAATTTCCGCTGCAACTGCAATCCTTCATAATCAATGACCGTGCTCTTGGAACGAAGCGGGAAACCCGCCAGGTCTCCTGTGTAGGTTCGGTAGCTTACAATTCCCGGCAACTCCAAGTTACCATGAAAATATTTCGAGGTTACTACATCCAATTGTTTCACCTTCAAGGGATCGAACTGCATAATCTCATCAGCATCAAAAATAGGAACCCCATCCAGTAGTATCAGCGGAGTGTCACGGAATAGGGAGTTACGTTTCTTATCTAGTACAAAAAAATTAAATCCGTCCTTACGCTTCCTAACGACCACCCCCGGCACATATTCGCGCATTACTTCTTCCATCAGAGGAAACCTGGTATAGTCATCCAATCTATACGTCTCTTCTGCTCGCCCGTAAAAAGGCAAGCTATCGATAACCGGTTGGAGAAATTGACTTTCAAATTCTTCGAAAAAAATATTTTGGACCTGCATGCGAACACTTCTCGCGAGGAGTTTCTTTTCGTCTGAAGATTGAAGCTTCAATTCAGGAATATCAATCTCTGAGAATTTATCTGAGAATGGATTAACGATGGTAACTACTGACAGGCTATCCTGCAATCTATTTGTCTGAGCTATGAGCTTGTGACTTCCATAGAAGTCGTTCATTTCAAATGAAACATTTCCATTGGCATCGGTTACCGAGTTATATAAATCAATCTTTTTATCTGGAGCCGAGAGATATACAGTGGCGCCTTTTCTCGGACTACCATCATAATTCATTACCCTAGCGTTAACTAAATGACTACGCCATTCAGGTAAATGATTTAAAGCAAACGTGTCACTAACAATATCCCATCCGTAAGATTTCGGCCGACCAGCACTTAACATTATATCGTCAATCAGAATATCACCTCGCGTATCTGAAAAAAGAGGCAAGCCCGTGTGAGCCCAAATGTTGAGATAATGCGATATACCTGGCGAAACGGACATAGCCAAGGAATCGACTTTACCAATAGAAACAGACACTTGTCTCAGGGTCGTTGGAAGATTCATTACCTGGATAGCATTCCTCTCACGAAAGAAAGACTCGCTCTTGCTAATTTTAATATCTATCCTATAATCTTCGTCTAGCTTAGAATACTTTCGTTGGCAGATTACCTCTCCCTTTTTATTCAAAATTGTAAAGTATGCGACACCTTCAGGCACGCTGCTTTTCTTGATCAAGAAAATATCGGAATTGAATATTCTCTTTGACTCCATGTGTATCGGTAATCCTCCAGCATGAATGAATAAAATCAATTCATCCTCACTTGCTTTATCTTCTACCCTGACAATCTCAATCCGTATTTCGTTCTCCGTCTCAGCCATTTTCATCGAAATACCAGACTCATTTACTTCCGGCAAAGGATGGAAAGAATTGCCGCGCTCATTTGACTTTAATAAAAGGCCATAACGCTCTCCAGCAGCTGGCACAAATGAAAATGAGCCTATTTGATTTTGCACCTTAAAGCGAGCTAGCGTATCTCTTTTTTCATTCATCAAAAAGGCAAAGAAACCGCTTACACCAGGTTGTGTTGAAAGGCGATATCCCACTTTTGCAGGAACACCTTTAAGAAGTGTGCCTCCTTCCGGGAAGAATTCAATTTTCGTGGAAGGTGCGCTTTTACTCTTGTCGACAACTTCCAACTTTACAAACGGGTTAACGATACCTATCACTTTATGAAAATAGAAATCCGGACTAAAATTTTTCATCCAGTTTGTATAAGCTCTCAAAACATAATTGTCGGATGCCAACGAAGTAGAAACAAAAAAGGAGCCTGTTCCTTCGCCATTGACTAACTCTATCTTCGCATTTGCTACGGCTTGATTATTCCTGTTAAGAATTTCAACATAAGCAACTTTGCTTATATCAAGTGGCTTATTGAAGATATTGTCAACGCAGTATATTTTGAACCAAACGAGCTCACCAGTGAGATACATTTCCCGATCGGTTTGGACATAAATCTTTTCTCGTAAAAAATTTCTTTGCCCTTTCTCAAAACTTTTCCTAACAGAGTCAAAACTATTCTGTCCTTGAACATGAGGACATGTTAAAAC
>CAZNCO010000812.1:0-2133 GCA_964571345.1 uncultured Ohtaekwangia sp. | reverse complement strand
CGGTTGTTGCTGAAAATTAGCTTGTAGTGAGAAAAATTAGGGAAAAATCAGGTAACTAATCTACGTAAAATTGGAATAACGACAGCAAAGCGAAAACTTGAATTTGCGACATATTTGGTAATCCTAAGTCTAAGAGTCATTGGAATCGTAGCTGTAGAAAGGAAACTTGACTGGACTACAATAGAAGCAGTAATTTCTTTAGGAGATGTTGGAAAAGCTGCCGCAGAACATAAGCTCGATAACAAGGCTCAAGATGCTGAATTGTCATTGAGAATATTTGATGAAAAAGTCCCGGAACAAAATGAAAATGTAAAATTTTGGATAAAAGGTTCTCTTGAAAAGGTAAAGAAGCCTAAATAAATTGGTATTATCAGATGAATATTGCTGGAAAATGGCAAAATAAAACATTCAAGAGGTCACTATTAAATTTAGGATGCAACTCTGCTTGTTTAAGTACTATCACATGATTATCTATAGCGGGCAGATTACGATGTCATGCTATATCTGCAGAATCTTTAGAATTTCTTGCTAAATCAAAATAATTCTTAGCTTTTTCACTACTTACTTTAATTTCGAGTAATTCTGACGAGATTGTGGTAATTGATTCGGGATTTCGTATTAATTCTATTGCTGTGGTAAGCGAACCTGTACCCTTATATTTCTCAGCCAACCGTAGTGCAATCATTAACTCATCGAGCCCTTTACCATAATAATCTGAACTTTCCATTAAATATTTTGCTTTATTTTTGTTTGCATTAGAATCTGATCTCTTGACAACAGTTTCAAAATTTGTTTTAGCTTTGCTAAAAAAATCTTTAGCAATATCAAATTGTGCAATTGCTGCACTTACATCTCCTTCATTTAAGTTTGTATTTCCTTTATTAGTGAAGGAAATACCATTATTAAAATTATTTATACCTTCAGTATAATATCCTTCAATTTGTTGAGAATTTTTTTGAGATCCTCCAATTGCAATTATTATCAGAAATATAATAATAATTGTTCCAATAATACCTGCTTTATTAAATTTTATCGGAACAGTATTTGTTTTTTTAGCATAAAATTCTACAAAGATCATACTAATTGCAGCAATGAGAAAAATCCCGAAGGCAACTGCTGCGGATGATGACTCATATAAACCTGCTAAAACCAAACTGATTAAGGCCAGTATTCCAAAAAGCGCCTGATATTTTTCAGCATCTGTTTTTCCAAACATGGAACCACCTATTACCTAATATTCATCAAATTATATAAACGCGCTCTATCCTGAAGTGCTTTACATTCCAGTGGGCAATCTTCTTCCGGATTATCTCAGTCCTCATGCCAGCGCCCTCTCCCCGATATAATCATAACACCTATACTTGAAATCATCAAACTCTTTTATCGTCGAAATCGCAACCTCATACAGATAATCCTCGTCCCTGCAAAAAATCACCTCGCTTTTCAATACTTCCTTTTTCACATACACAGGAAGCTGGGCAAATATCTGGACATCGAAGAAATCGGGAAGCTCTGACAAAACCCTGAGCCTGAACTTTGAGCTTTCGTAATCTCCTGCATCAAAATCGATGCACAGGTCGATATCAGAGTTTTCACGGGTTGTGCCTTCAGCCGCTGAGCCGTATAGAATAATAAATTTTACTTTTTCAAATCCGTCAATGTTCTTAAGCTTCTCCACATTGGTTTTCACAAGTTCATCAATTTCATCAGGGCTCATTTAGTTCCACGCATTATTTATGGTTGAAACGTATATAAATTATTATTTACAGTAATAATGCATGTCTGGATGTGCGCTCATGGAAGATACGCTTCGGAAATATCATATCAATAAAGCCTTCAAATCATACGTCGAGGGGAAAATCTCCCTTCAAAAAGCTGCAAGGATAGCTGGAATAACATACAGGGAAGCGCTTGAGGAATTAAAGAGGCGAAACATCCCTTTTCGGTACGAAAAAGAGGATTTGGATGCAGATACCGAATGGGCGATGAAATGAAAAAGACAACGAACTAAAACGAACTCGATACGAACTCAATTAAAAGTTCGTTGCGAGTTCGTATAAGTTAGTTGTTAATTACGCTCACTCCAGCCCGAAATGCTTCACATTCCAGTCCGCAATCGCCTGAATCTTCTTT
>CAZNCO010000811.1:0-2136 GCA_964571345.1 uncultured Ohtaekwangia sp. | reverse complement strand
GGTTTAATTTACCTCTAATTAAACCTGGTTGCTGATGATAGTCAATTTCTAAATCCAGAAAAAAAATGAAAACGATCAATTTGAAATTTACTGTTCTATTGGTTCTCAGTTCGTGGGTTACGTACGCTCAGAAAAGCGGAGTCTATCTTAGTGCCACAGATTTTGAATCAGGGAAACTTACCTATGAGATAGACTGCTCAAAAGAAAAGCATAAGATCAAGTTGCATGAGTTTTTAGGAAAAGATTATATTACGGTAGTTCACAACAAACAGAACTACCAACTGAAGAAAAAAGAAATCTTTGACTACATGGATTGTGAAGGCGCAATCTATAGGTTAGGAACCGACAAGCACTATCAGGTTATTAACCCCACTGAAAAAATTCTCTTATATATAATTAAAATTCCCGCATCGAAAAATCAAAGCGGCAGCACGTATTTCTACTTCAGTCCCTCAGCAACCGATGAAATAAGAGATCTGACACTTGAAAATTTAAAACGGGCTTTTCCAGATAATCATAAATTTCATGACGCGCTCGATGCTGAGTTTAGTTCCGGCAACAACCTTGCCCGCTATGATTCATTTCACAAGATGTATAAAGTGAACAGGATTTATCTGAACAGCGTAAGCAATTGAGGTTGATTCTTTAAGCCCATCGTTTCCCAATAATCTGATAAGAAAAGTTTTTATGATGACCAAAATCATCTTTGTGTATAAGCAATGTCAATATTTAGGTATATTACTATTTATATTTTTGTCTATGTAAATAATCGCTCTTAAAGAGTCTTATGAAAGGCCAAAAGAAAAACTGGGATGACATTGCTGAAGCAATGAAGTCTATCGCGCACTCCGAACGCCTAGCCATTCTCCACTTGCTGTGTAATTGTGGCAGTGATAAAATGGTAGTAAAGGATTTTTACGAAAAACTTCACCTTGAGCAGTCAATCGCTTCGCGCCACCTCGGCATCATGAAAAAGAGTGGACTGTTGAAAAGAGAGATTATCGGTGGCAGGATATTCTATCGCTTCAACGAATCCAATTCTACTGCACAATGTATGAAACGGTTCTTAATGGATTAAGAAAATGATTGAGCGCATTATTTCGTGGTCAATGAATAACCGGTTCTTCGTCAGCATCGGAGTCGCGCTTATTCTTGTTTTTGGAATTTATTCCATCAACGAAACTCCAGTCGATGCCATCCCAGACCTCTCCGAAAATCAAGTGATTGTTTTCACCGAGTGGATGGGAAGAAATCCGAAGATCATGGAGAACCAGGTGACCTATCCGCTGGTAACAAACCTTCAGGGAATTCCGAAAGTGAAGACCATTCGTGCGGCATCCATGTTCGGTATGAGTTTCATTTTCGTGATCTTCAACGATGATGCAGAAATCTATTGGGCAAGAACAAGAGTACTTGAGCGACTTAATTATGCGCAGAAGTTTTTGCCGCAAGGAATAACTCCCACGCTCGGGCCTGACGGTACGGGTGTAGGTCACGTTTTTTGGTACACACTCAAGGGCGATAATTATGACCTGGGTGAATTGCGCGCCATACAAGACTGGTATGTAAAGTTTGCTCTTCAGAATGTGGAAGGTGTAAGCGAGGTCGCTTCATTTGGTGGATTCCAAAAACAGTACCAGGTGACAATCGATCCTCACAAACTTATCTACTATAATATTCCCCTGATGAATGTGAGCAAAGCTGTAGTGAACAACAACAGAGATGTAGGCGGTAGCTTGTTCGAAATGAATTCAATGGGATACCTGATCAGGGGATTGGGATACATTACTTCTATTGAAGATGTAAAAAATATTGTCGTTGACGAAAGTAAATCCATTCCGATTCTCTTGAGCGATGTGGCTGATGTGCAAATGAGCAGCGACATACGGCTGGGCATCGTAGAGGAAAATGGTGAAGGCGAAACCGTGGGGGGAATCGTGGTGATGCGCTATGGCGAAAATGCAAAAGATGTTATTGAGCGCGTAAAAACCAGAATCACGGAAGTGGAAAAAGGTTTGCCTCCAGGCGTGAAGTTCAAAGTTGCTTATGACCGAAGTGATTTGATCAATGACACTATTGATACGCTCACCGAATCAGTGTTGGAAGAAGTGGTAACAGTAAGTGCAATCGTTTTGC
>CAZNCO010000810.1:0-2139 GCA_964571345.1 uncultured Ohtaekwangia sp. | reverse complement strand
CGGTGGTGCACTTCTTGATTTTGAAACTTTCAATGGTGATGTGATTTTAAAAGAAAAGACTAATTAAAAATTCTAAAGATTAAATAATATGAAATTCTTATTGACAATAGTGGCGGTGTGGATGAGCGCGTATGTGTTTGCTCAAAATAACGGAGAGTTTACCGTTCCTTTCTCAAACCCTGCAGGCCCAATGAAATTGCTTGTGGACATCAAATCGGGCTCGGTGATCGTGAAGGGAACTGCCCGCAAAGATGTGCTCGTAAAATATACTTCAGAGAAGTTGGAAGATCGTGAGCGGGATGACGATGATGACGATAACGACAGAAAGCATAGAGTTCATGTGAACGTAAATGTTGACAATGGAAACAAAAGTAAAGAAGGTTTGAAGAAAATCAGCGGTGGAAGCATGGATCTGGAAGCCACTGAATATCAAAATACCGTGAAAGTAGTTTCTGATAACTGGAACGAAAATATGACGGTGACTTTGGAGGTGCCTTCAACTATTAACATGCACGTGAAAACGTATAACGATGGCGACCTGGAGGTGAGCAATATCATTGGAGTAGTTGAGTTGACAAACTACAACGGAGCCATCACCGCAAAATCAATTTCAGGAACGGTAATTGCGCAGACATACAATGGCGATATCAAAATTGTGTACGACAAAATTACGCCTGATACTCCACTCTCGTACGTAAATTATAATGGTGACATTGATTTGACTTTTCCTTCAACTTTGAAGGCGTCCATTAAAATGAAGACAAAGCAAGGTGAGATTTACTCTGGCTTTGATGCGCCCATTCAAAAGTCAAACCCTGTAACAAAGAACGAGTCTAAATCAGGAGCTTATAAAGTAGTGATTGATGATTGGGTGAAGATGGATATTAATGGTGGCGGGCCAGAGGTAACGGTGAAGTCTTACAATGGCGATATCTACATCCGAAAAAAATAGATCATGGTTTTGGTTAAAGTGGAAGCCGGCATCTGTCGGCTTCTTTTTTTTAGTTAGTTTTATCAGATGGAAAATAGTACACCCCCCCAGCGGCTTCTTTCCCTCGATGTGTTTCGCGGAATGATCATGGTGTTGCTCATGCTGGAGAGCACCGGACTATATGATCACTTGATTGAGTTAAGTTCAGGAAATTTTCTCGATGACTTTTTGATTCAATTCACTCACCATCCGTGGAATGGATTGCGATTTTGGGATTTGATTCAACCGGGGTTTATGTTTATTGCCGGCACAGCGATGGCGTTTTCTCTTCATAAACAACAACAGTCAGGTATGTTGTGGTCACAGTCGTTTGTTAAAATTTTAAAGCGAAGCGGTTGGTTGTTCTTTTGGGGAGTGCTGGATTATGCCGTTCGGCCCGGGGGTTTGTCGTTTGAACTTTGGGATGTGCTTACACAATTATCATTTACCACGTTGGTTGCGTTTCTGATTTTTGAATGGAGAATAGAATGGCAGATTTCCTTTAGCCTTGGGCTCTTATTGCTTACTGAAATTTTATACCGGTATGCAGGCCCTGCCGGTTTCGATCAACCCTTTACCGATCAGCACAATTTTGGAAATTACATCGACCTGGTGTTGATGAATAAAATTAATAAAGGCGGATGGGTGGCGATCAATTGCATTCCCACGGCAGC
The DNA here is from genome assembly GCA_964571345.1 of uncultured Ohtaekwangia sp. Taxonomy (GTDB): domain Bacteria; phylum Bacteroidota; class Bacteroidia; order Cytophagales; family Cyclobacteriaceae; genus ELB16-189. Next base: position 495 of record CAZNCO010000810.1, on the reverse strand, counting down.
CCACACCATTTGGGGAGCCGTTGCCGGAAAGATATTGATCAGTTCGTGGCCAGAAAATAAAAAGTTAAAAGTATTTATAAGCGCAGGAGTGGTGTTGCTGGTGATTGGATTTGCGATGGATACAGCCGTTACGCCCATTATAAAGCGAATCGCTACAACTTCATTTGTATTTGCTTCTGGCGGATGGTGCTTGCTTGCCCTTGCGTTATTTTACTGGTGGATTGACATGCGAAAACATTTTGATCACTGGAGTTTTGTTACCATAGTGGGAATGAATTCAATTTTTATTTACCTGTTCTTTGAGATTGTTGGCAGCAGATGGTTTAATGGATATATAACAGCCATAACAGGAGGCATCCTTGAAATGATCGGCATGCCTCATGCGTTCATTTTGATTTTAAGCTCGTTAACCATTTTTGGGTTGGAATGGTATTTATGTTTCTTTCTTTACAAGAGAAAAATTTTCTTCAAGCTTTAGATTGATAAGTTAAATTG
>CAZNCO010000809.1:0-2139 GCA_964571345.1 uncultured Ohtaekwangia sp. | reverse complement strand
CGTCATATCACCAACCGTGCGATAGCGCACGCGGGTTTTTACAATTTCATCTTCTGCGTCAATTGTGATAAAGGGAGAAACAGCCACCAGCTGATCCTGGAAAGAAATACAGCTGCGCTCATGCGAGAAATAAATGGAGGGCAATTCAATTTTCTCTCTGCGGATGTAATTCCAAACGTCAAGTTCTGTCCAGTTGCTGATTGGGAACGCACGCACGTTTTCGCCTTTGCTGATTTTGCCGTTGTAAATATTCCAAAGTTCAGGGCGCTGAAGTTTAGGCTCCCATTGGCCGAATTCATTTCTCACCGAAAATATTCTCTCCTTCGCACGCGCCTTCTCCTCATCTCGCCTCGCTCCACCGATACATGCATCGAATTCATATTTCTCTATAACATCAAGAAGGGTATAAGTTTGCAATGCATTACGACTCGCAAATTTGCCCTTGGGCTCCGTCAACTTCTTTTCTTTAATCGTTTCCTCAACACTCCCAACAATTAATTTTTCACCTAGTCTTTCTACCAATTGATCACGATATTGTAGTGCCTCCGGAAAATTATGGCCCGTATCGATGTGCACCAGAGGAAATGGAAATTTGCCAGGACGGAAGGCTTTTTCAGCGAGCCTGACTAACGTAATAGAGTCTTTGCCACCGGAAAATAAAAGCGCTGGTCTTTCAAACTGTCCTGCTACTTCTCGCAGGATGTGGATTGCTTCTGATTCAAGCTGGTCGAGGTAATCAAACGTGTGCGAAGCCATATTAATATTTATCCTATCGGTTTAGTAGGCAAACGTAAGGATAAATAAATGGTTTTCCTAAAAAGATGTTAAACTTTTACGAAGGCAATCAAACGTCTATTTAACTGACCGTGAGGCAATCATAAACTTACGTAAATGAATTATACAGATGCGCGATGGCAATCCTCGATGCAAATCACTCAGAAATATAACCAGGTGCTAAACCAAATACTCAAACAAATTCTCGTTCTGGTTTACTTCGGTGTAGTTGAGTTTGAATTGATTCATGCGAGAGATGAGTGAGTCATAATCCTCGCGCGATTTTAATTCGATACCAATCAATGCCGGACCGTTTTCTTTATTGTGTTTTTGAATGTATTCAAATCGCACGATATCATCATTGGGACCAAGGATGTGATTCAAGAATTCTTTCAATGCTCCGGGGCGCTGTGCAAAGCGAACGATGAAATAATGTTTCAGGCCTTCGTACAACAGCGATCGTTCTTTGATCTCCTGCATACGGTCGATATCATTGTTGCCTCCGCTGAGAATGCATACAACTTTCTTGCCTTTAATCTGATCCGCATATTGATCCAGCGCTGCAATAGTTAGTGCTCCGGCAGGTTCCGCTACGATGGCGTCTTCATTGTAGAGTTGCAAAATGGTGGAACTTACTTTGCCTTCAGGTACTAAAAGCATATCACTTAATCCATCCCTACAAATCTGGAAAGTTAATTCTCCGACTTTTTTTACAGAAGCTCCATCAACGAAGCGCTGAATTTTATCCAGGATCACAGGCTTTCCTTCTTTCAGTGCCTCTTTCATAGAGGGCGCACCAGTAGGCTCCACGCCTACAATTTTAGTCTTGGGCGAGTATAATTTAAAATATGAGATAAGACCCGCAGCTAGTCCACCACCACCGATGGGTACAAACAAGTAATCGATGGTACTTTGCTCTTCAAGAATTTCTTTTCCCACCGTTCCTTGACCCTCGATCACTTTCGGGTGATCAAATGGCGGGATAAACGTCATATTATTCTCTTTGGTAAACTGCAACGCATGCGCTTGGCATTCGTCAAATGTATCGCCAATCAAAACGATCTCCACTACACCATTGCCAAACATCTTCACCTGGTTGATTTTCTGTTTAGGCGTGATCGCAGGCATATAAATCACTCCGCGAATGTTGAGTGCCTTACATGAAAAAGCTACGCCTTGGGCATGATTTCCGGCACTGGCACAAACTACTCCACGACTGCGTTGCCCTTCGTTCAAACTTTGAATCAGGTTGTAAGCACCCCGAAGTTTGTATGAACGCCCCACTTGCAAGTCTTCGCGCTTGAGATAAACTTCTGCTCCAACTTTCTCTGCCAATTTGCGATGCAACTGCAGTGGCGTTTTTAA
>CAZNCO010000808.1:0-2155 GCA_964571345.1 uncultured Ohtaekwangia sp. | reverse complement strand
CGTCTGGCCTGCGAAAGGTTTTCATCATGGCGTAGTTGGCAGTCCAGTTGCCAATGCCTTTTATTTTGGTCAGTTCAATTTTGGCTTCCTCAAGATTGAGAGGTGCAATTTTTTCTTTCGACAAATGCCCACTCGCAAAGGCTTCGGCAATAAGTTTTACATATTTTGTTTTTTGCCGGGAGAATTGCATCGCTAATAATTCTTCATCGGGAATATTCATTGTGATTTCAGGCGAGGGGAAAAGATAAATTGATTTGTCTTTCCAATTCAACTGTTCGCCATATGCTTTCACATAACGCTGTTTTACGACATACGCAAATGCCACATTGATCTGCTGCCCGATCACAGCCCATACGAGCGACTCAAATAAATCTGGTATGCTCACAATCCGGTAACCATGAAACTTCCTAACGAGATCCTTGAGGATTTCATCTTTCTTTGCCAGTTTGTAAAATGGAGCGAGATCGGTGTTAAGATCAAACCATTCTTCAACATATTCGCGAACTATTCTTTCTTCTTCCTCTGTTAAATTTAAAAAGGTATCAACGAAAAGTTGCTCGTTTGCTTGTGAGATTTTAATCACAATCTTCTTTCCCGCAAGTTCGATTGCTTTGATTACCGAATTCCCTTCACAAATATGCATCAGCTCGTGAGGAGAACGGTTTAGAAAATCCAGCGTAAACGAAAAATCAAACGGCTGTGGGGTTCTGATTTCTAAAATTGACATAAAGTATTTTATAAGGCGCTTTGCTTAAATTTGAAATTACTATTAACAAATAACTATTCACGATTAACTTAGCGATATTACAATTACTTTTGTGTTTATGACATTCGATACAATTTACCAGTACAATTTTCCAACCACGATTCGCTTTGGCGCAGGATCGGTGAAAGAGTTGGCTGACTATCTTATCAAAAACAACTTGTCGCGACCGCTGATTTCAACGGATGCAACAGTGGCACAGTTGGGCTTCTTTAAAGAAATTGTGACTGACTTGAAGAAGAAAAATATTTCAGTGGAGGTGTTTTCTGATATTCACAAAAACCCCGTGAAGTCAGATGTGTACAAAGGCACGGAGGTATTTGACCAAACCAAACGAGATTCCATCATTGGTATTGGTGGAGGAGCTGCATTAGACGTAGCACGGGCGATTGTGCTCAGAATAAATCATCGTGAGGATCTATTTAAGTATGATGATCTCATTGGCGGGGATGTTTTTGTAACGAACGATGTCCCGCATTTCATTACAATCCCTACCACAGCCGGAACCGGGAGTGAAGTGGGTAGGAGTGCAATCATTGCCGATGACGTGACACACCAGAAAAAGATTTTATTCTCTCCTAAGCTGCTTGCTAAAATAGTCTTTGCCGATCCGATGCTTACGATGGAGCTGCCTGCATTTGTAACCGCGGCTACTGGTATGGATGCGCTCACACACAACATGGAAGCGTATATCGCGAAGATGCCGCATCCGATGTGCGAGGGAATTGCGCTGGAAGGAATTTCGTTGATTCATCAATCATTAGAGACTGCTGTCAACAAGCCTGATCTTGAATCGCGCAGCAAGATGTTGATAGCTTCACTGATGGGTGCTGTTGCTTTTCAGAAGGGCTTGGGTGTAGTGCATTCACTCGCACATCCGCTTTCATCTTTGCTGGATACACATCATGGTCTCGCCAATGCCGTGAACATTCCCTATGGAATGGAATTTAACGTACATGGATTCGAAGATAAGTTCAGGCGCATCGCCCGGACCCTTGAGCTGAAAGAAGAAACCGGAGCAGGCGTTGTGAAATATCTTTTTGATCTGAATTCAAAAGTAAACATTCCTCACAAGCTGCGTGATATTGGTGTCAAACAAGAACACATTGAGACGCTTGCCGATCTTGCCATTGCCGACTTCGCTCACCCCAACAACCCGAAGCCGGTGACGCGCGAAGACTTCAAATCACTTTACCTTAAAGCACTGTGAGCAAGAAGAAAATCATCGGCATCACCGATTGCGAAAAATACGCCAACTACGAGCGATGGGTGCAGGAAGCCGGTGCCGAAACAATACGACTCGGTTATGCGCAAAGTAACTTCAATGATATCAACAAATGCCAGGGCATATTGCTGACGGGTGGAGAAGATGTGCATCCGCGATTCTACAAC
>CAZNCO010000807.1:0-2157 GCA_964571345.1 uncultured Ohtaekwangia sp. | reverse complement strand
TTCTCGCACCCTTGTCCATCGATAAAATTCCGATGATCGGAAAACAGACTTCGTCCTACCTATACGACATGGGGGTGCGTACGGTGCAAACGCTGCGTGAGATGCCGTTGAAATTTCTAATTAGTGCGTTCGGAAAAAATGGAATCAGCATCTGGAACAAAGCGCACGGCATTGATGAATCTCCGGTGGTACCGCACAGCGAACAGAAATCTATTTCCACGGAATCTACTTTTGAATCCGATACGATCGATGTGAAGAAATTAAAATCGATTCTCATCGCCATGGTAGAGAAGATTGCCTTTCAATTGCGCGAGCAAAAGAAACTGACTTCGTGTGTTACGGTAAAGATTCGCTATTCAAACTTTGATACAGAGACCAAACAGATTCACATTCCCTACACTTCGTCCGATCATGTGATTTTGAAAGTAGTTCAGGAATTATTCGATAAACTCTATAATCGAAGGATGTTGATCCGGTTGGTGGGAGTGCGGCTGAGCAACCTTGTTCATGGCAATCACCAGGTCAGTTTATTTGACGACACCGAAGAAGATATTAACCTGTACGAAGCGATGGATTTTATCAAACACAAACATGGCACGGATAAACTGGTGCGCGCCACCACCATCGATGTGAGCAAGCGTGTGAAGATGGAGATGAACATGTTTAAGGGAACAGTGCGGAAGAATTTGATTAATTGAATTGGTTTCGGTCTGTGAGGGCACAGACCGATGCAGTGAAAAAATATTTTTGTGAAACCATGGCCTAAATTCCTAGACCTGTGTCCTCACAGGCTATGACTAGATGACAAAAAGGTGAACACCCCAACAATAAACGAAATGAAGTACGGTCAGCGAAAGTCGCAGATGTCACTTCGTGAAATTTATTTTTGGACGGATACCATAAAAGATTGGCAGGAACTAGTAAGAGATGATCGCTTCAAGCAAATCATTATTGGTTGCTGGCAGGAATTGGTGAAGCGCAAAAAGATTGCCATCTATGGTTATGTGATTATGCCCAATCATCTTCATGTGATTTGGGAGATGTTGGAGAAAAATGGAAAGGAAATGCCTCATGCGAGTTTTAATAAATATACAAGTCATCAATTTTTAGAAATCCTTCGAGCTGAATCTCCGAATCAGGTAAATCAATACGTAGAAAATGATAGCCCTGTAAGGTTGCATCGCTTTTGGCAGCGAGATCCGTTAGCTGTGATGATGTTTTCTCGGGAAGTGATCGAACAGAAGCTGGAATACATTCATACAAACCCATTGCAAGAAAAATGGAGCTTGGCCAGCCAGCCTCAAGATTACCGATGGTCATCAGCGAAGTTTTATGAAATGGGTATAGATGAATTTAGCATTGTTACTCATTATCTGGATAGGTTCTAGTTTATGTTTATGAGAACACAGTTTCGGTCTGTGAGGACACAGACCGAGGACAGAGGACAGATCGAGGAAAGAGGACACAGACCGAGGAAAGAAGATTCAATAAGAAGAATTTGATTAATTGATGTTAAATTTTGAAAGAGAATTCAAATGACTCCCCTCCAAATCCTCAAAGAAAAATTCGGTTACAACTCTTTCCGGCTTGAGCAGGAAAAGATCATTAATTCTGTTCTGCAAAAGCGCGACACGTTTGTGTTGATGCCCACGGGCGGAGGTAAATCATTGTGTTACCAAATCCCTGCGTTACTCTTTGACGGACTCACGGTGGTGATCTCTCCGCTCATCGCGCTGATGAAAGACCAGGTGGATGCGCTTCGCGTGAATGGCATTGCAGCTTCGTTTTTGAATTCAACACAGAGCTATCAGGAACAAAACGAAATTTTGAATAAGATCAGATCAGGCACATTGAAACTTTTGTACCTCGCACCTGAAAGCAATTTCATCAAACAACTTTCTTCTTTTAATGTAAGTCTCATCGCGATTGATGAAGCTCACTGCATTTCGCATTGGGGCCATGATTTCCGTCCTGAATATTTAACTCTTGCGCATCTTAAAAAGAGCTTGCCAAATGTTCCGGTGGTTGCGTTGACGGCCACAGCCGATAAGCTTACGCGAAAAGACATTGTGAAAAAACCGGAGTGAATAATTCAAGCAATTTTTGTTCCCGTTTCCATTGCCCCAACCTTTCGTTACAGGTTGGAGCCAAACGGCA
>CAZNCO010000806.1:0-2158 GCA_964571345.1 uncultured Ohtaekwangia sp. | reverse complement strand
CCCCAGGGGATCTGCCGGCTAAGATTCCAATCCTTCAGGTTGCCCAGGTATTGCATCTTCCATCTTTTCTGGTGTTCTGTAGTGACTCCGATTGTTCTCTCGTCTATTTCCCTTCTTTTTGTTTCTGCCCAAGGCTTGACCCTTTTATACCATTTGTTGTTGATTTTTTGTGCGATAACCTGGCTGCATTTGTAGCTGCTTTTCTTGTCCTTCTCCCTCTCCTCCCCTTTTCTCCTCTTTGCTCTCTCCACATTCGGAATAATACGAATAGTTTTCTCATTGCAACGGCTTATTGCATCTAAACGCCACTGGTTTTCTATTCCTGGAGGCATCCCATCTATCAAATTAACAAACGTTGGCTGTACTTCACTTAGTAAAACCTGCAATTGAGTATTATTGAATGATGGGAAGGCTATCAACCGAATTGCCTGGCCCTGCATGGCAACAGAAGACAATTCAGGCGTAATGGCAACTTCAAAAACACCGCTAGAAATAAAATTCTCATTCCCACTTTGTCGATTAGCTGCTGCACACTCTTTCTCAAACTCCTGTTGGCTTGGCGGATAGTGTCGTGCCTCTGCATAGAGGACGGACACACCATCAAAACCACGCCTGCTCTGCCCTAACGCCACTAATGTTTGAACAATTAGCAACCTCGACATTCCAGAGATGTCGACAAAAATACGCTTATAATCTTTAGCTACATCAGCAACCGATAAGCCTGCACCTGCGGGCGCCTCTCTGTTATAGATTAAATTCTTAACAGAAAGCCCAGCGTCTAGACAGAGCTGTTTTGTCCGTTCTGACTGGTTTTCTTTGTACGTGGGTAAGTAATCAATCTGTATAACAGTGAAGCTTTCCTTTGCCGATTTGCGCAGAATTGTCTCCTGCAACACGGCTAATGCACGATCTTCAAACCCAGAACAAATAACTAAGCAGTCGTTCCGACACAATTCTGGAATTGCATTGTTCGTCAGCTGCGGAAAATATAGCTTCAGAAGCTGTTCATCAACGCGAAGTGGCGGCTCAATGAGCATTGTCTTCTGGACCATCAAACAGGTTTCCTGACTCGTTGTCATTACCTGATGATTTAAGCCTTTTGACTTTTTCGAACTCTTTGGGAACCATAATCAATTGTTCGAGCTCTTCATTTTCCAGCTCAATTGAATCGCGGCGACTGAATGTAAGATTAAAATGTGGAATAAGTAGACGGCGAAGATAAAGTCTGGGCACAACATGTCCTCGACGACTTTTGCCTCTTGGATCATACAAAAAAATTGAGTAACGCAGCAGCTCTTTCAGTAGCTCTTCAGCCTCTTTTGACAGATTTAGTGCCTCGTAAGGTTCGATCCGTGAAGCTTGGTGAGGTGGCCTTCCCGCCTCATTCTTAGAGGTCCGGTACCTGAGATAGGATCTCGCAACATTCCCAAAAGATGTCACGATATCAGCGAGCTGGCTTCCTACCCGAGGCAACCTACGCACGCTTTCCAAAAAATCTCCTGCGGCCGCTCGTACGATTTCATGTTGATCTTTTGGTTTGATTCTGGGTATTTCCGATGTTTTTCTTAACATCTCCTCTCTACCAGTTTCTTCAACCATTCGACCAACCAGTCGAATCATATAATGAATATCGCCACTGCAAAGCGCCGCAAGCGTTTCTTTGCCATAGAAACTAGGTGGAGGGCTCTTGTTCTGGAGTTTCCGTGCCCATTCATTTTCATTGCGCTGGTAACTGCCAATCAATTCATCCAGTGTCGACACAGGGTAATTGCCGACTTCTTTAAACCTACGTGCAAATAAATCCTCCAAGAATGGAAGTGTCTCTTTGCCACCGTCTTTGATGTATAAAATTCCAAGGTTTAACAATGTGTACTCACGCGCTTCAACATAAGATTTCCCATCTATATCGCGCGTGACAAAAGAAACCGGGCTTTCTGTTGATATTTTGAAATAGCAATCCGGAGATCGAAACATGAACAATCGGTTCAGATTTTGCTGTAAATCAGCGGTAATTTTTGGTTCGGAGTAGTCATCGATAAAAAAGTAGACAGGACGTGAGGATAAAAACGAAGCACGTGACCTAATTAGTTCGCAGGCTCGTAGGAGGGTGTCCGAAGTTTTGTGTAAACGGGTTTTGGTTTAACGTCGTTTAACCCTG
>CAZNCO010000805.1:0-2160 GCA_964571345.1 uncultured Ohtaekwangia sp. | reverse complement strand
TCATCAAGTCATAAGCTGTGTTGCGATCATCCTTTCTTCCTTTCTCACCGAAATACACATCACCTGTCAGTTCGCGGAAGAATAAAATATCCGAGCCTTTCAATATTTCAGGTTTGATGCTGGATGCTCCGAGCAGTTCATCAAACAATTTGATGGGGCGCAGGTTGGCATATAAGCCAAGTTCTTTACGCATCTTCAGCAGTCCTTGCTCAGGACGAACTTTTAATGTAGGATCATTGTCGTACTTGGGATGACCAACGGCTCCGAATAAAACGGCATCCGCATTCTTCATTTTGGTCAACGACTCTTCTGGCAGCGGGTCTCCGGTTGCCTCGATTGCATCGTGGCCGATAGTGGCATAATCGTATTCAAACTCATGACCGAATAATCCGGCAATTTTATCCAAAACTCTTTTTCCCTCGGTAGTTACCTCTTTACCGATTCCATCTCCGGGCAGTATGATGATCTTTTTCTTCATTCGTTTTCTAGATACTGAATGTTGAATACTAGATTCTGGATTTCAAGAAGCATCAGGAATCCAGTTTCGAGTATCAAGCATGCGCTAAGTCAAATTCTTTTATCTCTTTATTTAAACTCAATAAATAATCAATGTCATCATAGCCATTCATCAGGCACGTCTTTTTGTAGGCATTGATTTCAAATTTTTCTTTTACGGCTCCTACCTGCAGCACCTGGTTTTCCAAATCCACTACAATTTCAGTTGACGGTTTCTCTTCTATCGCGGCAAGCATTTGCTTGAGAAAGTTGTCAGATACCACAATTGGCAGCAAGCCATTGTTGAGTGCATTGTTTTTAAATATGTCTGCAAAGAAGCTGCTCACCACTACGCGGAAGCCATAATCATAAATCGCCCACGCAGCGTGCTCGCGACTGCTTCCACAACCAAAGTTTTTTCCGGCTACTAAAATCTTTCCCGAGTATTTTGAATTGTTTAATACAAAATCAACAATCGGCTGATTGTTGGCATCGTACCTCCAGTCGCGGAAAAGATTGTCTCCAAAACCTTCGCGAGTAGTTGCTTTCAGGAAACGTGCAGGAATAATCTGGTCCGTATCAATGTTCTCCACCGCAATGGGAACGCCTGTTGTTTTTAATGTTGTGAATTTTTCTTTCATGTCGATCAATTAACAAACTCTCTCACGTCACTTACCTTTCCTGTAATCGCAGCCACTGCAGCACTCAGCGGGCTCGCCAAAAAAGTTCTTGACTTTGGTCCTTGTCTTCCTTCAAAATTTCTGTTCGAAGTGCTGATGCAATATTTGCCGGCAGGTACTTTATCTTCGTTCATACCAAGACAAGCCGAGCAACCCGGTTGCCGTAATTCAAATCCAGCGTCAGTAAAAATTTTATCTAGCCCTTCTTTCTTTGCTTGCTCTTCTACTTGCTTTGAGCCTGGGATTACCCACACTTCAACATTCGGAGCTTTTGTTTTTCCCTTCACGATATTCGCTACCAGGCGCAAGTCTTCGATGCGTGCGTTGGTGCAGCTTCCGATGAATACATAATCGATTGCTTTACCCAGCAACTGACTTCCTTGCTCAAGGCCCATGTACTCGAGTGATTTTTTGAAAGACGTTTGTTCAGAAATTTCTTTCAACTCATTTTCTGTGGGAATGCGATCGGTCACCTTCATGCCCATGCCCGGGTTGGTGCCGTATGTGATCATGGGGGCTATATCTGCCGCATCATATTTCAATACTACGTCATACTCTGCTCCTTCATCACTCACCAGTTGTTTCCATTTTTCAACGGCTTTGTCGAAGGCTTCGCCATGCGGAGCAAACTTTCTTCCCTTTATGTAATTGAAAGTAGTTTCGTCCGGAGCAATCAATCCTCCGCGCGCACCCATCTCGATACTCATGTTGCAGATGGTCATGCGGGCTTCCATCGAGAGGTTGCGGATGGCATCTCCTGCATACTCAACAAAAAAGCCAGTGGCACCACTGGCTGATATCTTCGAAATGATATACAAAATAATATCCTTGCTGACCACACCCTTACCCAACTTACCGTTGATCTCGATCTTCATCGTCTTCGGTTTGTATTGTAAGATGCACTGTGTAGCCAATACTTGTTCTACTTCGCTCGTGCCGATTCCAAAGGCAATGTTGCCAAAAGCTCCGTGCGTGGAGGTATGAC
>CAZNCO010000804.1:0-2162 GCA_964571345.1 uncultured Ohtaekwangia sp. | reverse complement strand
ACCTTCTTCCAAATTCCATGTTGGCTCATAATGGAGCCTTCCGCCGGCTATAACTCCGTGACTGAGGAAAGCCATTCCTGCTGAAATTTTGGTGGTGGTATGTCCGTTCCCTGTATACATTCGAACTCCCTCGCCGCATATTTCTTTTGCTTCATCGATCACTTCAACAATATTCATAGCTTCCGAATCCGTAGATCGGCAAACACCAGAATAAACAGGGGTCATATCGATGGAAACAGCACGCAGGTCGGCAAAACCAATCGTATGATATCTGCCATGATACGTGGACAAGATGCTTTTTATTCGTGCATCAACTCCCATTGTGTCAATGACAACACATTCTATTCTCCTGTTAGTTATCTGCTCAAAGCACCGATGTATAAATTTAAGTTCGAGTCTGAGCGTAGCATCTGAAATATAACGTTGAATGAAATATTTCAGACCGAAAAACTCCTCTGAATCACGATATCTGAAATTTCTACCCAGAAAACCGATGGAATTGTAAAGCCGCTCTGCAAATTCCTTTTCTGTATATTCAATCCAGAACAAACCATCTGTTTGTTCTTTGAATAAATGTTGATGCTCTTTGAACCATGTTGGATTTGAATTTCGGACATGAGTTGAAACCTCTTTCAGAATATCAGAAAGGTCAATCCATGCTGCAGGTATTTCATCATCGGATGCTTCAATTTCAGTTGTGGTCACTTCCAATGGTGGGAAATCATTTATGGGATAGGTTCCTGCAATAAGCTGGTCCAGGATTTCAGGAGTTAAATAACCATCATTTGCATCTAATTCAACCAGTCTTAAACGTTCTCCAATATCCTGATAATAGTAACTTTCTTCGAACGTGATCTTTCCGTTCCGAATGTACGCAATAAGTCTGCTGATAGCGAGAAGTGATACAATATCGGTATTGCCATAATCAATAGCTTTCATGAAATCGGGTTTTCGGGCAATCGAACGCTTTTCTCGTTCACTCAAGTCCTTCCAGCTTATTTCTCCTGTAGCTAACTTATATACGGCTCTTGCCTCTTTCCTTTGGAACTTGACCCCGCTCGTCATATTCATTGTAAAATCATTCAAATGCTTCAGGATTGATAGATATGCATCGGAGTTTTGGCGTAATAATGTGATGCGGGCGAGCAATTCCTCGTCTATCGATACGTTTGAATATTTTTTTATTACCTTTCCATCAATTTTATCTGAATCGCTAAGACTTTTGAATTCATTCCGAAAAGAGTCCAGAACATCCTTCCGTAGTTGATTTTCAATTTTCTGTCGAGAAGCATTGTCTGATTGTCTTATCCTTCCCTGTTTATGGATCAATTCATCAACCAGGAGGTCAACGCATTCCACAATAAATGATGCCTGTATTTCAAAAATGAGTTTTGCTTGAACCTCTAACTGCTGGTTTGGAGGTATCGAATTCAGGAGCTTTTTCAAGAATCTGCTTCTTGATAGGATTTCCGGGTAAAATCGACTGGCTTTGACTTTATAGATTAAAAAACATTCTCTGGCTTTATTCAACCTTTGATAAATCGCTTCAATGTCTGCACCGCCGTATGTTTTCAGGTCAGAAAAAGTGAATATGGTCTGAAGGGATTCACGATTTTTCTCAATAGAGTAATCTTCCGAGAAAGGGATTTCTTTAGCCTTGAACCAGTTGCATGTTTCTGAACAATACATCGAGAGAATTTTTTGCTTGGCTGCTCGATAAAATGTGGGTTTCGATAATGGTTTTTGATTCTGTGATTTTCTTTGCTCCTGAATTTCTTCATGGATCCCTTTTCTTACCTGAATGGGATTTGAGGATAGTTCTTGTTCGATTTTGAAGAACTCAAATAGAGTTACAGATGGTTTTTCTTTCCCGAGATAGATAAACTGGGAGAATTCTTCGTCATTTTTTATCCAGCCTGATAATCGCTTTCTAAGTCCACGTGGGGTAACCTTCAACAATCCTGATAATGTTGTTAAATCATTACCAGTATACCCACCTTCTGTTTCTTGTTTTCCTTTGAGAAATTTCAGAACCTGTTCCCGATATATCATATCGAGGTAATATTTCGTTGAAAATATTAAGTGTATACGAGTCTTATTTTTAATCAGTAAAAATTATATTCTTTAGTTCCGATGATGAGACTATTATAGGAACAAGATGA
>CAZNCO010000803.1:0-2163 GCA_964571345.1 uncultured Ohtaekwangia sp. | reverse complement strand
TGCTATCACTGCGTGTTTGCGTGAAAAATTCTAACTTCATGTTTTGAAATTCAAATTGTTATGGAAGAAAACAAGGAAGGCTCAGCAGAAAAATTCTTTAAAGACTTAGGAAAAAAAATAGATCAGTTTACCGCAGAGTTGAAGGACGCGGGTGAGCGGGCCGAAGTAGACATGAAAAAGAAGCTTGAAGAATTAAAGGCGTCAGCGGAAAAGATCAAAAGGGAGGCTCAGGACAAAGAACGCTGGAAGGAAGTTGAGACTAGCCTTAAAAAAGCAGGGCAGGAGCTGGAGAATGCCTTTAGAAGTGCGTTTAAAAAGAAGGACCAACCCTGACAAATTTACTTGCAATTTTATTTGGCCGCATTTTTGAACGGTAGAGGCAATAATAACTTTCAGTAAAGTTTTGCGTTTGGTTCAATCAAGTTGTCTCTACTTATGAATACTTTAAAAACTATTGTCATCGGGTTTCTGGCGGGACTTGCCGGAGCGTATGCACTTGTATCCTATCAACAGGAAAAGCTATCGCGCGAAAAAAAATCAGAGCAAGTGAGTATTGCCGACTACTCGCCCACCGATGTATACAAGCCTACGATCGTTTCTCCTTCTTCGGCTGTTGCCGGTGAAAATACAGATTTTAGTTTTGCCGCAGCTAAGGCAACGCCAAGCGTGGTTTACATAAACAGCATTTCGCAAACAGGCGCAAGTTATTCGTATTGGGATTTACTCTTTGGAGGAGGAGGATCACAAACACAGGTAAGTTCAGGGTCAGGCGTGATTTTTTCGTCAGATGGTTATATCGTTACTAACAATCACGTGGTTGAAGCTGCCGAAAAAATTCAGGTGCTCTACAATAAAAAATCATACGATGCCGAATTAGTTGGCACAGATCCTTCCACTGATTTAGCCGTATTAAAAATTAAAGAAACAAATCTTCCGGCCATTGTGCTTGGCAATTCTAAAAATCTTGCTGTGGGCGAGTGGGTGGTAGCCGTAGGAAACCCATTCTCACTTTCATCAACTGTGACAGTAGGAATTGTAAGCGCCAAAGGCAGGAGAATAAATATTGTTGAGGATAAATTTCCGATTGAGTCATTCATTCAAACCGATGCCGCTATTAATCCTGGAAATAGCGGTGGGGCGTTGGTAAACAAAAACGGAGAGTTGGTGGGTATTAATACTGCAATTCTTTCGCGCACGGGTTCCTATACAGGTTATGCATTTGCAGTTCCTGTAGATATTGCAAAAAAAGTAGTAGAAGATTTAGTGAAGTATGGCATTCCGCAGAAAGCAATTTTTGGAGGGAAGATAGTAGAATATGATTTTCAAAATGCCGAAAAGTATGGGCTGGAAACAAAGGTGAAAAATTTCAATGGCGTCTTGATTGGTCATGTTGATAAAGGAAGTGCAGCTGCCAAAGCAGGTTTACAAGAAGGCGATGTGATCACTAAGTTCAATGATGTGACTGTAAACAGTGAGAGCGCATTTGAAGAGGAGCTAAGCTATCGATACCCTGGCGATAAAGTAAATATTACGTACGAACGAGATGGAAAATCAACTACAGCGAATGTGACTCTTTTGAATAAATTCGGAGAAACCGGTGTAGTAAAAAGAAAAATCATGGATGATGGAACCCTGGGTGCTAATCTGGAGGCGGTTGATTTTGGTGTAAAAGTATTTAAGATCCGTGAAGGCTTGTTCAAGAAAATTGGCTTGCCGGAAAACTATACAATTATCTCCATCAATCGCCAACGTGTAAAAGATCCGAAAGATGTAAGCGAATTTTTCAATCAGTACAAAGGGCGGGTAATTCTGTATGGAATTAATAGTTCCAGACAAGAGATGCCATTTTCGTTTATTCTCGGCAATTAAGGTGACTCGCGCGGTTGCGCAACCATCGTCTATTCAGGTAGCTTTGAAATTTGCTGGTTGTTCAATGCAACTAAAGGCTATCTTTGCAGCCTTAAATTTGAAAAAGCTGTGAATTATCTGTCTGCCGAAAACATTTCCAAAACCTATAGCGACCGTTGGTTGTTCAAAGAAATCTCCATTGGCGTTTCGCAAGGAGAAAAACTCGCGTTGGTGGGTGAGAATGGAGTAGGAAAGTCCACTTTATTAAAAATTCTTACTGGAGAAATTCAATCCGATAGTGGAACAGTGGTAGTG
>CAZNCO010000802.1:0-2172 GCA_964571345.1 uncultured Ohtaekwangia sp. | reverse complement strand
AGCAAGACCATATCCAATACTTGTAATGAGACTGCTGCTAATCGCGAATACAACAGGAACGTTACCAACCAATTTTGGATTCTGGGCAGAAATATCATTAATTAAAAGAGAGGTTTTGGGTAACAAAACCATATTGACCATTAACACATATCCTAAAAACCACTTTGCAAAAGCAAATGGGTCATGTGTTTTTATATAACCCACAGTTGCCATCACAATCCCAATAAACGAGGTTATACGTAACAATCCAAAGAAGTCATCTTGATTCATAAAAGTGCTAATCGCATTTAGAACGTGTTTAAACAACTCTCCACCGGCAAGGACATGAATCGTTATCATTTTCTCTCCTCATACCCTTGCATGATTCATGCTAGAGGCTACTTGTTTCTCAATGCGCGCCATTCGTTCAACTAAATCTAATTTTTCCTTTAGCTTTCTTCCTACTTTTGGATCGATTGCAGCCAACTTACTATTTGCTTGCTTAATTCGTTTTTGAATCTCTTTGACTAGATCTGAATTTAACTCTGAGCCTGCAGTTGCTTGATCAACTTCTGTCAGTAATTCAGTGAAATAATTTGTCATCAAGTCTTGCGCAATCAGCATTGAATACTCATCAATATCAATAGCAGCACTTGCGTATTGCATACTATTTAATACGGATAAAAATTTCATAACTGGAAGGGAAGTCATGCTTAAAAAGTTTATTTCTCGACTACCTTGCTTCTTATCTTCAATTAGATTTTGATTAATGGCGTGTATAATTTCGCTCACTTTGTAAGTCAGCGTTGAGGTTTCGGGAATATTGATGTCTTCTAAAGCAACGTTTAGGCATTGAGCAGAAGTGCCCACATCCTTGCAACGCCATATTTTGGCATGATTTGTGCCACCACCTGCCCCAATCATGGCATTGATTAAATCTGCACTTCCTGCCAGCGAAGGCACATGAGTCACTTTCCCCTGCTTATCAATAATGAGCGTACCCGTTAAGCTCATAACCATTTCTGATAACTCGGGATCTGAGCTTAGAAAAGACTTAGATTGAAGAATGGACCAAACCAGATTTTTATTGAGTACAACTTGCTTTTTACGCTCTGGATCTTCTGCGGCCTTACTCATCACTTTATCAAAGCCATCGCCAGAACAAGCCATGCGTGCTTTGACATAATCACTAAACAATCCTTCCCTTCCCATGGCAGCTTGGTCTTTACAAATCTTCTGCTGACTTTCAGTCGTTTTTGGCCACATCCCACCTACCATATTTTGAGAAAGTTGGCAGGAATTAATATTGGCATGATTTGCCATCTGCTCTAATTGTTGTAGGTAGTCGCGTACTTGCTTTAGCTCGGGTACAGTGGACGCTAACATCACATCCACTGCATAAGCACCCGTATTGGTCATGATCGATTTACCCAAATCAACAAGCTTTTGTTCACTTAAAAAACTCATGCTCCCGCTAAATAAATCAATTCCACCGCATCCGGCTCTGTAACTGGGTAAATCAAGTTGTACCAACTGATATTGCCTCACCTGATTTCGCTCATACAGCGAGCCACCACCAAAAAACCCTGCAGCTTGAGACTCAAAAGCAGCAGGAGATGTCGTGTTAGAAGCATATCCAATCCCATTAAAAAAATTATCTAAGTCCTGACTGACAGTTGCAAAGACTGGAACAGGGATGCTTAGTATAGAAAATATGAGTGCTATCTTTTTCATCATATATCCCTGCTCTTTTCATACGCTTCAATTTTTGGAATGACAGCATGCATCCTTAAATTAAGCTCTTCGTCCGTCATCGACCCAAACCCCACAGGGAATATATTGTGAGTTCGAGGGTTCACAATGAAAGTTGCAGGATAAGTAATGGACTGCCCCGAAAATGCAGCATTTATCCATTCAGTACTTGCAGGAATGAAATGAGGAAATTCAGGTAACGCTTGAGTGTCAAAAGAAATGGGGAGCAGCTTTGCATGATTGATTGTAGACCATGTTTTGATAATAGGTGCAAATTCCCTACAATGAGGACATGCGCTTGAGTAGAATATAATTAATCCATGTTGATCAAAGAAGGTTTTTCCCTGATTGTTGTTTTTTGAAGATAAAAACGTATGCGCGTTTACAGCACAAAAAACCATCATCAATACGAATGTCATCAATAAGCGAGCACTCATAAGT